>CAYVXC010000033.1:0-16782 GCA_964454925.1 uncultured Bacteroides sp. | reverse complement strand
CCCTCACAGGCGGAACCAGAATCCGACGTGCTACCATTACACCACAAGGCAATTCGGTGTTGTCCTTTTGACGGGTGCAAATTTAGGCAGTTTTTTTGAATCGACCAAATATTTTGGGGATTTTTTTGATAGGGTCATCAAATTTTTCCGGAAGGTGGTTTATTATAACCCTGATGAGCAGAACGTTTTTCAACTCGGTTTTAATGGCAGTTTGGTAAGAACCGATTTTTTATATAATTTTGTATCTAAGAAATTTCATAACACAACACAGACCATGAAAATGTTTAACGTAAGATTGACCGGTTTGATTACGGCCGGTTTTATGTCAGTAGTTCCGGCGCTTGCTCAGTCGGGCGAAATTGTTGCGACTGAAGGTTATATCTGGCGCGGAGACTCAATTATTCAGGGTGAATTTGTGGCCACCGCTCCGTCGGCAACCGAGATAGTGTCGACCTATTCGGCGCGCCCCGGATATTTTATGCCTGTCGATAAGACCTGGAAACTTAAAAACGATATATCAAGCTATCCGCGTCTGACCACGTCGAACACTCTTCTGAACGCTGTGTATAATATGGGTCTTGACGAAATGGTCAATGCGGTCGAACCCGATACGACCTTACGTACCGGCAAGGAATGGGCCGGGGTCTGGACTCGCGATGTCAGCTATTCGATCATCCTCTCGATGGCGGCTCTCCAGCCCGAGGCATCGAAAATTTCTTTGATGAAGAAGGTCAACAGCGACGGGCAGATAATTCAGGACACCGGCACAGGTGGTGCTTGGCCGATCAGTACCGACCGAATGATCTGGGCCGTGGCTGCATACGAGCTTTATAAAGTGACCGGCGATCGTGAGTGGCTTGAATACATCTATCAAGTCATCAAGAATTCACTTGAAAAAGACGAGAAGACGGTCATCTCTGATAACGGTCTCGTCCGCGGTGAGACATCGTTTATCGACTGGCGCGAGCAGAGCTATCCCCGTTGGATGCAACCGGCTGATATCTATCGATCGGAAGCTTTCGGGACAAATGTGGTCCATTGTGCGGCCATGGAAGTGCTTGCAAAAACAGCGGCGGAACTCGGCAAAAAAGAAGTGGCCAGGGAGTGGTCAGAAAAAGCAGCCGCGTTGCGCGAAGCCATCAACCGTCAGTTCTGGATTGAAAAGGACGGTCATTATGGAATGTACACCTATGGCCGCGATTTCATGATGCTCAATCCGCGTACCGAAACTCTTGGCCAGTCGCTGGCTGTGCTCTATGACGTTGCTGACGCCGAACAAGCTAAAACATTGACAGAAAAATCTCCCGTAACCAAATGGGGCAGCCCGATTTTCTTCCCCGGAATTGCCGATATACCCAACTACCACAACAATGCCCTGTGGCCGTTCGTGGCTTCCTATTGGACCCTGGCAAATGCCAAGGCAGGCAATGAAGAAGGTGTGCTTCAGGGTATTGGTTCTGTTGTCAGACCCGCCGCATTGTTTACGACCAACAAAGAGAACCTGAATCTTGACAATGGTGATATTTTCACCGAACTCAACTCTTCCAATATGCTGTGGTCCTTGTCGGGTAATCTTGCTCTTACTAACCGGCTCTTGTTCGGAATAAATTTTGAGGAAAACGGAATTTCGTTCAAACCTTTTGTTCCCAAATCTTTAGCGGATAAGCGGACTCTGGAGAACTTCAAATATAGAAACGCAGTCCTCAATATCACTGTCGAAGGCTATGGCGACAAGATAAAGGAGTTCACTGTCAATGGTAAGAAGACTGCTCCGTTCCTTCCCGCGAAAGCAAAAGGCATTCAGAATATCGTCATCATCATGGCCGACAATGACCCGGTTGAGCCTATGAAAGTCAATCTGGTCGAGAACAAGAAAGCACCGTTGACCCCGATTGTACGTTGGGCCGTGACTCCCGATGCTCCTTACACGGAGCTCGAATGGAATCCGATCGAATACATCGAAACTTACGAGGTAATCAAGGATGGTCAACCCTACGCGGTTACAAGAGCGAATAGGTTCAAGACCCGTGAGCCCGGGGAATATCAGGTCGTTGCGATCGGTTCCGACCATACCCGCGGGTTTGCCTCCGAACCTCTTTCAAACCGCGGATTCATCACGGTGCCAATGGGCGAAGGGAAGCAAAGAAAGAAACTTGACCAAAATGACGCACCTTTCACATTCGATGTAACCGTTCCAAAAACCGGTGAATATATCGTGACGTTCCGATATGCCAACGGAAACGGCCCGATCAATACCGAAAACAAGGCCGCCATCCGCACTCTCGAAATTAACGGTCAGAAGGCCGGAACCGTCGTTATGCCTCAGAGAGGCAAGAACTACTGGATTCCCGGCGATTCAAACCATATCCGGGTTCAACTCAAGGAAGGTGTAAATAAGTTTACCGTGGTCATGCGTCCCGAGGACCGTAATATGAATCTGGAGACAAACAGCGCCGAGCTTTGTTCCGTCACCGTGACCGAGGTTCATGCCGATTAAACTTTAATGGACTTATGTTGTCAAACTATTACATAAGTAGAAGTAATTTTTAAAACTGAATAACAATGAAACAGATACTTTCGACGATAGTGATGCTTCTCGCGTTCGTGCTCCCTGTGGCTGCCGCCGACAACCATGACGACATGTATATGGATATGGCTGTTGTAACGGCTAAAAAAGCCGTCAGGAACGGCAACAAACCGACCGGGGCGGTCATTATCCTCAACGGGGTTTGGCGTGCGGAAGGTACAGCCAAAGGCGACACATCGGCCGAGTTGGTCGCTTTTTCAAATTCGCGTCTGACCGATCTCCACAATGCCAAGGTTTACACTGTCAACGAACCGACAACCGAAACCTACAATGCCCTGGTTAACGCGGGCGTAGAAGGAATCATTTTTGCTAATCCTCGTGACGCGGTCATCGCGGCCGGAATCTATCCTGCTTCGGCCTACGACGACTCGAAGGCTGTTGCCGGTGGTGTGAAACCCGTCCGTCTCAACTATCCCGACGCCGAAGCTCTTTTGAAGAAATAATCAAGTCAAGTGGAGCGTCCGTTGAAAATAGCGCTTGTCACCACGACGCGGGCCGACTGGGGTATTCTTGCCCCGTTGGCTCGCGCCTTGGATAGTCATGACCGGGTTAGCCTTACTATCCTGGCCGGTAACATGCACCTGTTGCCGAAGTTCGGAATGACCGTCTGTGAAATCGAAAAAGAGCATTTCGCCGACGTCAGACGCCTCGAAACGGTAGTTTCCGAAGATGACTCGGCTTTTTCGAACGCAATTACGACCGGCCAGATAACTCAGGCGGCGGCCCGTGCGTTCCGGGATGTCGGACCCGATCTGGTGATTCTGCTCGGTGACCGTTACGAGATGCTCGGGATAGCGACGGCGGCGGCCGTTATGACCATTCCGATCGTACATCTCCATGGCGGAGAGGTCAGCGCGGGCGCCAATGATGATTTTTTCAGACATGCTATTTCAAAACTATCGACGATTCATTTCACTGCGACCGAGCGCTCTCGCGAAAGACTGATTGCCATGGGCGAACAGCCCGACAGAGTATTCAATGTAGGGGCCCTCGGTGTAATGAACGCGCTGACAGTGCCCGTGATGACACTCGACGAAATCAACCGCACTCTCGACGGCTTTGAGGTTGAACCCGACAAAACTATTCTCGTGACGTATCACCCGGTTACACTCGATCCTGACGGGCATGATCCGATACGTCAGCTAAATGAACTGTTGTCGGCGTTCGACCGATTCCCCGATCTGAAAATACTGTTCACTTATCCGAATAACGATGCCGGCGGCCACCGGATAATTGAACGTATAGAGCACTATGGGAACGAGAATCCGGGCCGTGTAAAGGTAATACCTTCTCTCGGTCAGCGACGGTTCCTCAGTGTCCTGCGTTATGTGAAAGCAATGGTTGGAAATTCGTCGGGCGGAATCCTCGAAGTTCCTTCAACGGGAACTGTGACGATTGACGTTGGAACGCGTCAGCTTGGCCGCGAGCGCGCCGCCTCGGTCATCAATGTCGCGGTTGATGCCGATGCCATCGCCCGGGCAATAAACGAGGTTTTGTCGGGAAAGATCAAACCGCTGTCCAATCCTGAGGACAATCCTTATTATCAGCCCGACACATTGAACCGCATGGTTGAGATCCTTACTTCGGTTGATCCGGCGACTCTTCATATTAAACATTTCCACGAAATGCCCGGTCCCCGACCGGAAAACCAAACACTCTAAAGAAACGTTCTTAACACAGATGGACTCGTTTGACCGTTATATCATTCCGGAGTCGGCGACACTGGCTGACGCGCTCGGGCAACTTAATAATCTGCCCGGGGGTGAGATGACTTTGTTTGTCGTCACCGAGCCCGGTGGAAGAAAACTTTCCGGGACGCTGACCGACGGAGATATCCGTCGCGCATTGATAGCCGGCGTTGGCCTTGATGCTCAGGTTGCAAAAGCCATGCATACTGATTTCAGGTCTCTCCGTGAAACCGACCGGTCTGACGAGGTTGACATCATTCGCCAGATACGGAGCCTTGATATCAATCTCGTGCCCCGGATTGATAGAAACGGCTGTCTGACGGAGATCCTTGACTTGAGAAAAACAAGAACTCTTCTTCCGCTGTCAGCAATCCTCATGGCCGGTGGAAAAGGTGAGCGACTCCGTCCACTGACGTTGACAACACCCAAACCGTTGCTTGAAATCGACGGACAGGCAATCATAGACTATAACGTCTGGGCGCTTATCAGAGCCGGAATCACCGACATAACGGTTGTAACCCGTTATCTTGCTGAAAAAATCCACGCTCATTTTGAGAAGCCGTTTGGCACGGTTAAAGTCAAATGTGTCACGGAAACCGATCCGCTTGGGACTATCGGAGGAGTAACGCTTATTGAACGTGATCCCGCGGGGGCCACACTGGTCATGAACTCAGACCTTCTGACCACTCTGTCTTTCGAGGATATGTACCTGCGTCACCGCGATGAGCGCGCCGACATCACGGTTGCGGTCATTCCCTATCAGGTCTCGATACCTTTTGCGATTCTGACGACCGATGGTCCTGCCGTTACAGGAATTGAAGAGAAACCCTCCTATTCTTATTTTGCAAATGCAGGTGTCTATATCGTCAACAATCAGCTGCTGGATGCCCTGACACCCCGAGAGCGGTTCGATGCGACCGACCTTGTCGAGCAAGCTATCGCTGAGGGACGGCGCGTGGTCTATCAGCCCATAAACGGAACATGGATCGACGTCGGATCGCCGACCGATTTCGCCCGTGCTACCGAACTAATGAGACATTTACGAAATTTTTCCGAAATATAACATATACTATCATAAAACACCACAAACAGTCATGGCAGATTCTAATTTTATCGATTACGTCAAAATACTTTGCCGCTCGGGTAAGGGCGGTGCCGGCTCGCGCCATTTCTATCGCGCTAAATATGTCCCCAAAGGTGGCCCCGACGGTGGCGACGGAGGACGTGGCGGCCATATCATCCTGAAAGGGAATAAGAACATGTGGACACTTCTTCCGCTGAAATACCGACGCCACATCTTTGCCGGTAACGGTCAGAGTGGTTCAGGCGGCCGTTCTTTCGGAAAGGATGGTGAGGATGTCGTTGTTGAAGTTCCGTGTGGAACGGTTGTCTTCGATGCTGAAACCGGCGAATATCTGACCGAGGTCAAGGAAGACGGCGAAGAAGTGAAGCTTCTTCGCGGCGGTCGTGGCGGCCTCGGAAACTGGCACTTCAAAAGTGCAACCAACCGTACACCCCGATATGCTCAGCCCGGTGAACCTGCTATCGAAAAAAGCGTTATCCTTGAGCTTAAACTTTTGGCAGATGTCGGTCTCGTGGGTTTCCCTAATGCAGGTAAATCGACATTGCTGTCGGCTATCTCTGCCGCGCGTCCCAAAATTGCCGACTATCCCTTCACAACGATGGAACCACAGTTGGGAATCGTCGAGTATCGCGACAACCGATCGTTTGTAATGGCCGATATACCCGGAATCATCGAAGGAGCGAGCGAAGGCAAAGGTCTCGGTTTGCGTTTCCTTCGCCATATCGAGCGTAACGCCGTCCTTCTGTTCATGGTGCCGGCCGATGCCGACGATATCAAGGAACAATATGAGATTCTTCTCCGCGAGCTTGAGCAGTTCAACCCACAGCTCGCTGATAAACCCCGCGTCCTTGCGATCTCAAAGAGCGATATGCTTGATGAGGAACTGATGGATGAAATCAGGAAGACACTTCCCGAAGGAATTCCGACAGTGTTTATATCGGCTGTCACCGGGTTCGGACTCCAGGAACTGAAAGACGTACTGTGGCACGAAATAACAGACGAATCTAACCGTCTGGCAACTCCCGACATCATCCACCGGCCTCTGGACGGTCATCACCGGGTACGCGAAGAAGATGAATTCATATTTGAATATCAGCCGACTGAAGAAGAACTTGAACAAGAAGCCGAAGATCTCCGTTCCATCAGCCCTGATACATGGGGCGCCGATATGGAATGGGATGACGAAGACGCTGACTTTGACGAGTCAGACAATGAGTTCTTTGATGAAGACGATATTAACGAACGATATGACGCTGACGGTGATCCGATAAAATAATCAGCCGTCAATAACCTGTCAACCAATCATTATAACTGAACAATGGACATAAGAATCTTCCCTCCAGAAGAAATGCTCGAAGCCACGGTCACTCTGCCTCTTAGTAAAAGCGTGAGTGCCCGGGCTCTCGTTATTAACCGTTTGCAGAATCGGCCGACAGTGGTACCGGTCAGTGATTCGGACGATACAAAGGCGCTTGCCGCGGCGCTCGATGTTACTCACGGAGAAGTAAATGTCGGACCGGCCGGAACCGCCATGCGTTTTCTCACCGCTTACTATGCCGCTACTCCGGGCGTAGAAGTCGTTCTCGATGGCAACGAACGGATGCGTCAGCGCCCGATGGGCGGACTGATCGACGCTCTCCGTCAGCTTGGCGCGAGCATCGAATGTCTTGGAGAGGAGGGACACGCTCCCTTGAAAATTACCGGAAAGACTTTGACTGGCGGAGATGTCTCAGTCAATCCCGGCATCAGTTCTCAGTTCTTGTCTGCTTTGATGATGATAGCGCCGGTAATGGCTGCGCCTCTGAATATTCGCTTCGAGGGTGACCCGGTATCGATGGCTTATGTTCGGATGACTGCATCAATGATGACTATGGCAGGCGTGGAGCCCGAATTTTCTTATGGCCTGATCGAAGTCCCCAATACCCCATATACCTCTCCGATTGATACTATTGAACACGACTGGAGTGCGGCCTCTTATTGGTACTCCATAGCTGCCTTGTCTGCCGGATGGGTAACTCTCGAAGGGATGTCACTTCCGAGTGTTCAGGGCGACGCAGCTATGGTCGCCATTGGTGAAAAACTTGGAGTGGTGACGGCCGGGTCGGAGGAAACGGAAGGAGCGCTCGAACTGTCTGCTTCGCCCGAACAGTTCTCCAGGCTTGATCTTGATATGTCTGACAATCCCGATTTGGTTCAGGGGGTGGCCTTTGCGGCCGCTCTGCTGAGAATACCGTTCAGGTTTACCGGTGTCGGCACACTGAGGATAAAAGAGACCGACCGTCTCGAAGCTCTCAGGAACGAAGCTCTTAAACTCGGAATTATTTTCACAATCGAAAGTGACGATGTGATTTCGTGGGACGGTCAGATGGTACCGGTCGAGCGACTGCCCGAATTTGAAACTTATGGTGATCATAGAATGGCTATGGCTATTGCACCGGTCGCTCTGTATGTCCCGGGAATTGTCATCAAAGATGCTGAAGTTGTCACCAAATCTTATCCCGGCTTTTGGTCAGACCTCCGGAATGCAGGCTTTGTGATAGAAGAGGTCGTCGCTGAAAGTGAACAAACTGAGGAGGCCGACTGATGATACACGTCGCTTTCATAATCGGTGGTGCGATTGTCGGAGTCGGTGCGGTTCTCTATCTTCATCACCGCTTGACCGAAAAGAAACCTCTTGCCGGAGAATCTTCAGACCTACCCTCCGAAACGGAGAAAGAATCTGAAGAGGAGTGTTGCGGAATGCACATAACTTGTCAGCGCGATTCGCTTTCGCCGGTATTTGACGAGGAGATTGTGTATTTCGATGACGAGGAACTGGATGTTTACCGTGGACGCTCGCCCGAAGAATATGATGGTGCCGAGATCGAGCAGTTCCGCGATGTCCTTCTGACACTCTTGCCCGATGACATAGCACCATGGGCCAGGAGCATCCAGCAACGCGGCATCAATCTTCCGTCAGAAGTCAAAGAAGAACTTTTAATGATTGTAAACGAAGCACGTAACCGTGTGACAAACCAAGCCAGGGTAAGCTGACACTATGTCTCAACTCATAGACCTTCTGAACTATCCATTTTTCCGGCTGGCACTTGTCGGAATAGCGCTGATATCGATAGCGTCGGCCATAATCGGGACCTACGTCATTACAAGACGGATGGTTTCGCTTTCCGGCGGTGTTACTCATGCTTGTTTCGGTGGCCTCGGACTGGGCTATTATCTTGGAATCAGTCCGATTGCGATGGCGGCTGTCTTTGCCGTCGGTTCATCGCTCGGAGTCGACTGGCTGGCGCGCCGCCATCGCGTCAGAGAAGACTCCGCGATAGCTGTCATCTGGGCGATAGGAATGGCCATCGGTGTCCTTTTCGTCTTTCTTACACCCGGTTATGTTCCGGAACTTAACACGTTCTTGTTCGGTAATATACTGACAATCAATTTGACCGATGTCTATATCTTTGCGGCGTTTACTGCCGTTCTTGTCGGTTTCCTTGTCTGGAAGTTCCGAACGATAGTGACTGTCGCCTTTGATAGCGATTTTGCTCGTGTTGCCGGACTCCCGGTTACATTTGTCTCAACAGTGATGACGGTGCTTACGGCGGTTGGGATTGTGCTGACGATTCGTCTTGTCGGTGTGATGCTTTTGATGTCGATGCTTTCGTTACCGATCATGATAGCCGAGGTCTTCGTATGCCGCTATAAACAGCTTATGATCGTGTCGGTCGGCGTTTCGCTGGTCTCATGTCTCGTCGGGCTCTGTCTTGGAGCATGGGTTGAAGTACCTTGTTCCGCACTCATTGTCATGGTTCTTGCGGCCGCCTATATCCTGGCCCGCGTCCTGCGTCCGTTGCTGGCCCGTAATAAATAATTCAGCTATTTCGCGATGAAAAAAATCATTTTTACCTATTTGCTATCAATCTTAGCGGGTCTGAATCTAAATGCGATAACATTTGACTCGGATTCTTTTACATTCAAGACTGTGTCAACGACCGAAGTCGCTGTTACGGTTTCAACTTCATACGTGTATTCTGGATCGCTTACCGTTCCTCCCGCCGTTACTTATGACGGACATACCTATAAAGTCACTGAAATTGATCGTCTCGCATTCCGAAACTGTGTAGGTCTGACTGATATTTCCCTACCGGGTTCTGTTACACAAATAGGCCAAATGGCTTTTGATGGATGTACTTCTTTGAAAAAGATAGCTATGCCGGGAGTAACGTCAATCCGCGACATGGCTTTTCAGAATACAGCCATTGCAGATATAACGTTGCCCGAATGTCTGACTTCAATGTTCAACGCGGTATTCTGTGGATGTAAGAACTTGAAAAAAATACAGATTCCTGCGTCATTGACCAATCTTGGGACTAACTCACCTTTTATCGGTTGCACATCTCTAACTGAAATCAACGTCAGTAAGGAAAATCCCAAATATTCAGCCATCAATGGTGCCTTATATTCAAAAGATGGCAAAACTCTCATAGCATATCCATGCGGACTTTCAACAGTAACGATTGCTGAAGGTACGGAAAAGATTGGAAGGCAATCTTTCAAAGGTAATCCACACATAACATCTGTCTTTTTCCCGGCATCCGTATCAATTATAGAGCAGTATGCTTTAGAAAATTGTTCATCATTAGTCGAATTTAAGGTCGCATCTGATAATTTAAATTTTGAAGCCGAGGATGTGCTTCTCTATTATGGGAATGTATTAAAGCTGTGCCCGTCGGCAAGAGTTTCTGCCATCGTTAAAGAAGGTACAAAAGAAATTGCCGACCAGGCGTTTTATGAGTGTAGGAGATTGACGTCCGTAAGTTTGCCGACGTCTATGTATGAAATTGGCGGGCAGGCTTTCGGATATTGCACATCGTTGGAAACCATTGAGCTGCCACAAATGGTTTCTATCATCAAAATTCATGCGTTTGGCGAATGTACCGGTCTGAAATCGATTGTTATACCTGACAATGTTACTGCTTTACCTGATGATTTATTTGCCGGTTGTAAATCATTGAAGACAGTTACTATTGGCGCGAATGTCTCAAATATCGGAAAAGCGATTTTTTCAAATTGCGATAATATCCGTATCCTAAACGTGAAAGCATCTGTTCCGCCAGAGGTAAAAATTGATTTTAGAGGCTTTGTACCGTAAAGTATTTATAGCATTGCTCAATTAAACGTTCCTGTAGGGTCTATGCACGAATACAAAATAACAACGCCGTGGAGTAATTTCGTCAATATCTCAGAAGTTGATTTTGCAGGAGTTAGTGATTTATACGTTGACCCGGACGATTTGAATCATTCAAAGTACGACCTGAATGGCCGAATTCTCAATAATCCCGCTCCCGGACAAATATACATCCAAAACGGATTAAAAAAAGTGTGTAAATAAATTTATATATCGCTTTGGTATAGGGAATTATCATACATTAGAAAAGTCAATTCGGGACTTATTCACAGGCGTGGAGAACAGCGGTAAGACGATGATCTCCACGTGCTATTTTTTGCACGGTGCCAAGAAAGGGTACGGTGTTGTGAGATATTATTTCACAAGGTTGCGTCAATTATTGTTAAATCTCAGATTTTTATTAACTTTGCATTTTGGAAAAATACAAATTTTGACAATTTGCCTGATTTGACAATTCGTGACTTACAGAATTATCACGGTATGACAATACTACGCATTAGTAACAAAATTTATCACATATACATAAAATGAATACAAGAACCTTGAAAGTCATGAGAAACCGCATGGCGGCCATTATGGTTTGCGGTGTATGTTTCGTTCCTCAACTTTTTGCACAACAGACAGATTATAATTTTAAGCGTGAGACAACCCCTAATCATCTGAATCGTTATTCAACGACGATTTATATGCTGGAAGGCAATAAAGTTTTCAATTTGTCTGGCCCGGCTATCTGCCACACAAAAGATTCACTTGTCAATCTGGCAGTAAATCCCGCCGGCCTCGACTTCTTTATTCTGTCGAGGAATAACAAGGGCACAAAGGCATCGGTGTTCTCAGCCAAAGAACTTGAAACCGAACTTACAAAGTTTTCAACAAAAAAATACGGAACACCGGCAGCGGCCGCTTACAGCTCCGACGCCCGTCAGCTTATGGTTGCAACCGAAACCGGTCTACATTTTTTTGATACGAAGAAATTCAATCATATCAAAACTCTGCCTCTTGACTTCGTCCCGAATAAAATGATTACAAGCACAGATGGTTATTATCTCGTCTGTGCCGATCCCCATAACGTCGTGGTCTATAATTTTGAAGAATTCAAACCACGAAAAAACTGGAAGTTCGACGAAAATGTGACAGCAGTTTCGTTTGACGAAGAAAACAAACAGTTCGGAATCCTGACCGATGACGGTATTCTCAGTGTCTATGACACACGTAATTTCGGTTTAAAACATACTGTCGAAGATCTTGGCGAAGGCCTTGATTTCGCTTTCAACTTTGACGGAAAATATATTGCCGCGGTCGTTTCTCCCGAGAAGATAGCCATTGTAAATGTGCTTAAGGACAGTGAACGCGAATTTTTTGATGTTGAAGGAGGGAAAATGTCTGAGATTCTCTTTATTCCCGATTGTAACCGGAATCCTCTTCTGGCGTTCAACCGTCTGAATTCAATCAACATCAAGCGAATGAATTCGTTGGCTCCGTATTATGGTAAACTCATTGCCGACGAAGTGGCCAGCCGAATGAACGAGTGGCTAAAAATGGCGCCCGGTGAATCGATTGAACAATATCGTGAGCGTGTCAATGATCTTACAAGAGCGCGCCAGCAAAGACTTTTCGAGGATGAGATTTCAACTCAATTTGCAAACAATCTCCTGAGTACTTCCGCTGTAACTCTTGGTAAGTATGATAGAGGGAGCCAAATGCTTGAGGTGGACTTCGACAACATGCCTTCGATCTTTCTCCCTGTGCCGGAGGCCGACCTCGCTGATTTCAATTCGGCGGATGATCTGGAATTCTACGATGCCAAATATGGTATTATGCCCGACGATAATTTCGAGCTAATCTATGCTAAAATCCGTCATAAAGGGACCGGTAAATCTTACGTTTATGACAATCTCGACCGCAAACCTCTGAACTTCTTTACCGACGAAGATAATATCGTTTCTATCGCTGTAATTCAACAGCAGCAACTTGAAGAAATGAAGCTTCAGGAACTCCGTCGCCAGATTGTAGAGGAAGCTAAATCTCAGGACGTGATTTCGGACCACACGAACATCACGGTCGATTCGCGGGTTGAACCTTCCTATGACTCCAACGGTAAAAAGATTCTCAACTATGTCATCAGCTTTGCCTACGAGGTAGAACCAGGATTCTCGGCTGAAGAAGATTTCGGGCCCGGCAAGTATCATGTCGAGGAGTCGGGAGCGGCTTCGGCTATGCTGAAAATCATCAAGGAAGCCTTCGATGGCGACTTTGCCCAGTATATCAAAGAAGGTAAAAAGGTAAACGTCAAGATTTCAGGCGCCGCCGACGCTACGCCGATTCTGCGTGGAATCAAATATGACGGTGTTTATGGCGACTTCGATAACGAAATCGTTTTCCAAAACGGACAGATGACTGGTCTCTCGGTGAACGAGAAGGACGGAATTACCGAAAACGAGCAGCTTGCATTCTTGCGTGCATACGGTGTGCGCGATTTCATAACTAAAAATCTTCCCAACCTCGGAAAAATGAATTCCGACTATCAGTATCACATCACTGTTTCGGAGGATAAAGGTTCTGAATTCCGTCGCATCACTACTGAGTTCACGCTGGTTGATATTTATTGAAAATCAATTCATATTTAATTCGACCTTCCCTTATTTATTAAAATGAAAAAACTCACATCGATCTTTTTATCGGTGGTTACATTGTACGCGGGAGCCGTCGTGTTTGCACACGGCTTCCGCGGCCCTGATGTCACCGATCTTTCCTATGACAATCACGAAGCCCTGGCTGATTCTGCACTGGTTGCTTATCAGGACAGTATAAATCTTGATTCTCTGCGTGAAGTTCTCCGTGTGGAGAGAATTGTCAATGCGGCTGACAGTACCTACAAGCGGTTACGGACCATGCGCTTCGATGGCTATGAAGAGAAAGATTTCTTCCCGCTTGTCTATGACTGTTACGAAGCCAATCTGAAAGTCATCGATTCATTGCCCGATAATCCCCGTTTCGGAGCGAGCAAGGCGGCTTTACTTGATATATACAAAGATTTACTTGAAGGTGCATACTATTACTCTTCGTCTGGGCGGGCAGATCTGCTGACGCGCTATGCTCAGGCCTATCTCGATCTTCAGGACATGCCATGTATGGCCGGCGAACGTTTCTATCGCGATGAGAGAGCTTTACCGACCCTCGCTTACAATGCCGCGTCAGGAGCCTACAATGACAAAGATTATCCGCGTGCCATACGCTATTTCGATACCTATCTGTCAACCGGTAGCGAGCAACAGCGGGAAAATGTATATATCTATCTCGGACAGGCTTGCATATTGGCTAAAGATTTTGATCACGGAGTCAAATCGATGGCTGAAGCGCTCGTGCTTTATCCGACGAACTATAATATCGTTACGCTCGGGTTGCAGTGTTGTATTGATGGCGACCATGGCGAGATGCTCCAGCATTTTCTTGACAAGGGACTGTTGTTGCGTCCCGATGATGAGCAACTTCTGAATGTCCAGGGTCAGATTTTCGAGGATCGTCAGGAATATAAACAGGCGCTCGAAGTTTTTAGTCGGCTCAATGACCTGAAACCTAATAATCTGTCGATTGTAAAGCACTTGGCTCTCAATTACTTCAATCTCGGGGTGAATTATTACAATGACGCCATCATGCAGGAACAGGAGAAAGCCGCCAAGCGAAGCAAACGTCAGAGTAACGCCTACTTCAATGAGGCTGTCAATATGTTTGAAACTATTCTCGCAAACGATCCACTGGCAGTAAAATACTTGAAATCCCTCGCGGTCGCTTATGGATGTATGGGGATGGACGACAAGTTCGAAGAGGTAAACAACCGCATCAGGGCTCTCGGATATCAACCCGAGAAGTCCGTCATGCCGGCCATGGTAGCATTTAACGAGGACAATTCGTCCAATTTCAAGAGTCAGGGTGGGACATCTGTCAAAGCCGGCGAAGTCCCGCCGTATTCAGAATTCGGCAAATCTTTTGTCGCTGACGGATTGGCGAAGTGGGCTCAGCGAGGCCAATTCGAGAAAACCGATGCCTATACAGCCCGAATCAATGACATCAACGCTCAGGCCGAATACAAGCGGTTATGTATGGCCTCCGAGGAAGAGTATATCCGTCAGTATGGCGGAAATCTGCGTATCAATGACCTTAAACTGGGTAAGTATGATCCCGACAACGAAGTTTATCTGATCAAGTCAGAGTATGGCGACATCGTGCTCCCCGTTCCTATGAAGGGGGGGGAAGCTCAGATCTTCAGTTCGTCCTGGGACCACGTGAATCTTCGTGCGCCTAAGTTTTATATCAAAAATGACCGTCCGGCTCTTTCTGCTTTGACGTTTGTAACCCCTGCCGGTAAAACTTATACTTATAATGCTGATGATGGTGCAACCTACGCTTATACCGATGTCAGTGTCGACTTCAATTCCATCATTGATAATAAGAGCGGAACGAATCTCTATTCCGATAACACCAATGGAAACAGTCAGGTGAAAAAAGTTACCCGTCAGTCTGATGTGGACCTGAATATTCCGGTCGTCCGTAAAGTCAACGAAAATGCAATTGCCCTCATAATCGCTAACGAAAACTACCGTAATGTTTCAAATGTGGCTTCGGCACTTCACGATGGCGAAGTCTTTGCGGAATACTGTCAGAAAGTACTCGGAATTCCCGAAAACCGCATAAAATATTATAGTGACGCTTCGCTTGCGTCGATTCTGGAGGCTCTCGCTGACACGCGAAACACGGTCGACGCTCTCAACGGAGACGTTGACCTGATAGTCTATTATGCCGGTCATGGAATGCCCGACGAACATTCGAAGGATGCCTATTTGATTCCCATTGATGGAAATGCAACAATCGCCGAGACTTGTTATTCACTTGAACGTTTCTATAAGCAGCTCGAAGATATGAAAGCCCGTTCGACAATGGTCTTTGTCGATGCTTGTTTCAGTGGGGCCCAACGCGGTGACGGAATGCTTGTCGGAGCGCGTGGTATTGCAATCAAGCCCAAGGCTGCCGAACCTAAAGGTAATATGTTTGTATTGTCAGCTGCTACCGGACAGGAAACCGCTATGCCCTACCGCGATAAGAATCACGGGCTGTTTACATATTATCTCTTGAAAAAGCTTCAGAACACCAAGGGAAACACCACCCTTAAGGAACTTAGCGATTATGTCATCTCTAATGTCCGCGAACAGTCTAACGCTATTAATAAAAAACCGCAGACTCCGACAGTTTCGCTGTCAGGCAGAATGTCGGAAATATGGGAAACCAAAAAACTCAGATAACCGCGACATGTCAGGCTTAATCAGATATATACTATGTATAATGGTCTTAACAATCTCCGGTTCCGTCCGGGCCGCTGATGTTAAGACAGTAAGTGGAGAGAGCACTTTCTATGGCGACCCTTCTCACTCACTCATCGATTGTAAGAGATTTGCGCTCGAACAGGCAAGGATAGCTGCGCTCGCAAAAGAATTCGGTACGATGGTATCTCAGGATGTATATCAGCGCGACATGATTTCGGGAGCAACTGAAAGCAACTATTTCACCATGCTGAATCGAACAGAGGTGAATGGTGAATGGCTCGGAGACGAAGGAGAGCCGGAATATACTGTTTCGCATGGCGCTGACAATTGCCCGGTCGTTACCTGTAAAGTTAAAGGTAAAGCCAGACGCCTCACCAACGAAGCCCCGGAGTTCATGGCTTCGGTACTTCGCAACGGAAATGAGCTCCGTTTTGCCGATACCCGGTTTCGGGAAGGCGATGACATGAAACTCTATTTTCGTGCGCCTGTAACTGGCTACCTTGCTGTTTACCTTGTTGACGATGATCGTAAAGTCTACTCGCTACTACCTTACAGCAAGGCTACGGACGGAATTGTCAAGACTCTTCGTGACCGTGACTATGTATTCTTCGATACGGCTAAAGCCGATAAGGACTTTGGTGAACCCGATGAACTGATCATTACTCTTGACGGCGATGTCGAACGTAATCAGCTTTATGTCCTGTTCTCGCCTAATCCTTTCGTCAGAGCCCTCGATAATTCGTCAACCTCCAAGTTGCCGAGGACTCTAAGCTATGAGGCTTTCGTAAAGTGGCTTTCTGACGTAAGAAAACGCGACACGAAGATGGGCATGAAAGTCATGCACCTCGAGTTATCTCGCTGAAAAATTTAAAAATACATTTTTATTAATCCCTATAAATCCCAATCCGTTATGAAAAAGATTATCGCAA
>CAYVXC010000032.1:1800-16888 GCA_964454925.1 uncultured Bacteroides sp. | reverse complement strand
TGCAAAGGTACAACCTTTTTCCGAACCGGCAAAATATTTTCGCAAGTTTTTTTTCAGAGAACTCAGAGATCTCGGAGATCTCGGAGATCTCGGAGGACTCCGAAGGCGCGAAGAGTCGGAGATCTCGGAGGGCTCTGAGGCTCCGAGGGCGCGGTTGGTGATTTGGAAAAAAGTTTGTATCTTTGTGGGGTAAAATATGTGTCATGAAAAGCTGTTTCAGGAAAAATCTGCGAGTGAATAATTTAAAAGTTCAGTCTAATAATATATTATATAAGGTGTCGCGACCGTTTTTGGGCGTGACAGCGGCATTATTAATGTCGGCATGTGGTTCGGATAACGGTATGCAGGATGCGCTGGACAGCGCTGAAGAGATGCTTGGCCGTGGAAATATCGAGTCGGCGATGAAGACCATCGATGCAGTCTTCGAGTCGGAGGACACGGCTTCGATGGGTTGGAAAGATTATTGCCGGGCTTTCGTCATCTATTCGGTGGCATTTGACAATTCGATAGATTCGGACCATGCCCTCGAGCGTTCGGAACGCTGTCTTGCGTCGGCCCAGAGATTAAATAATGACTCAACCATCGCCTTTCTGACCGATCCCCCACTCGACCACAAGCTCGAAGTCGATAAAATCACCAATATTCTTCAGACTCTCGAAGAGGCACGTCAGCTCGACCCGGAGGATTTCAGCACCGACCACGACATCGACCCGTCAGCACCCGACGCACATCATCATGACAGCGAAGCCGCGGAGGGGTATGTCTATGAATAACGACTGGCGCGACGCACTGGCGGCGCTCGGCGCATCCCTACCTGCCGGTCAGGAGACCGAGGAGGCTCCGAAAGCGGAGGTTGGCAAGAAAGCCGTGACTCTTTTTTTCGAACGCAAAGGGCGCGGAGGCAAGCCGGTGACCATCTTGGCTGATTTCGAAGGGATGGACGATGACGCCATCGAGGCTCTGGCTTCTGAACTGAAACGTTCGCTCGGCACGGGCGGATCGGCTCGCGGAGGTGAGATTCTGATTCAAGGCGACCGTCGCGAACAGCTGAAGTCAATCTTGAAAAATAAAGAATTTAGAGTTAAGGGATAGGAGCGAAGATGCTGACGATTTACAAGGCCTCGGCGGGGTCGGGAAAGACCTATCAGCTGACGCTACACTATATCAAGGACTTATTGGGGACAAAGATCGAAGACCCGACGACTGAGGACGGAATGCGCTGGATTTTGAATCCGGCTTTCAAAGGCGCCCACCCCTACAGTCACCGCCAGATTCTGGCGATAACGTTTACCAACAAGGCTACCGAGGAAATGAAGTCGCGTATCATTTCGAGTCTCGATCAGATTGGAAAAGGCGAACACAAAAAATATATCAAGACACTTACGAAAGACTTCAACTGCACCCCCGAGGATCTTTCGCACGCGGCGCAGCAGGCTCTGACAAGCCTTCTTCTTGACTACAAATTTTTCAACGTTTCAACGATCGACTCGTTTTTCCAGTCGATTCTGAGGTCGTTCGCCTATGAGCTGGACGTTCAAGGCGACTATGACGTTGAAATTGGTGTCGACACCTCGATTAAGGACGGGCTGAACGACATCCTCGAACGCGTGAACTACCGGCGCATAACGAAGCGGCGCCGATCGGGGCGGTCGGACGGTGACCGCGAAGCCAAAGTTCTTGACCGAATCGACAAATGGTTCAAAAATCTGATTAATAAACAGATTTTGAATAGCAACAAAAGTGCCAATCCGTTCCAGCGCGACCGTTCCGTCTACATGACCCTCGTAAAGCAAGTAGCGGAGATTTTCAAAGAAGATTTCAAGGCCCGCGAGGACGAGATGAGACGTTATCTGATTGACAGGGACGATGCCCTCGACCGGTTCGGGGAAGCCTTGGCCAAACGACAGCAAACAATCGTGGACGGAGCTACACGGGCTGTCCGGCGATTGGAGGATGTCCTGATGCGCCACGGCTATACGCTCGAAAATCTCAACGGAAACTACTATAAAAACCAAATGAAAGGATTTCTGGAGACTCCACCGAAATGGCCGAACATGGCGACCGCATCGATGCTAAAGGTGATGGAGGATAATTCAGAAGCCCATAAAATTGTGTCTAAGGTTTCGGGGTCGCTCGTAAGCTCGGCTGAAGACCAGGAAGAAATACGCGAGGTGTTCAGAACCATTGCTGACCTGAAAAAGAAGAACGACCTCATCAACACTATTTCCGACGGTCTTATCTATCTTGAACTCACCGGCTACATGCTCAGGTCCATGTCGGCCATCAACGACGAGAAGAACCGGATAGTCCTCGGCGACACAAACCGTCTTATCCATCAGATTATAAAAGGCACCGACACCCCGTTTATCTATGAACGCATCGGGGTCTTCCTCAAGAACTTCCTTATCGACGAGTTTCAGGACACGTCGCGGATGCAGTGGCAGAACCTGCTTCCGCTGGTCAGGAATTCTTTGGCCATGAACGATGACAGCCTTATCATCGGGGACACGAAACAAGCTATCTACCGATTCCGCAACTCGGATTCATCGATGCTAGGCCACACTCTCATAAACCGCGATTTCAACAACGGAACGTATATAAAGTCCCTCGGAACGAACGGCGCAGAAAATACGAACTACCGGACATCGGCCACGATAGTGAGGTTCAACAACACGTTTTTCCCTGTCTTTGCGGCCGAAATCAAACAGACCGACGGGTACAAAGGAGGAGAGGTCGTCCAGATGTCACCCTCTGAAAAAGAGCCCGACAAATATCCGGGATATGTCCACTTCGTCCCCTACACGAAATCGGGGGATTTCACGGCCGAGGACTGCAACCGCCAGATCGTCGACTCGATTCAAGACGCACGAAGCCGCGGATATGAATACAAGGACATCGCCATTCTTGTCAGACGGAATACAGACCCTCTGGAACTTATAAATCTGATGATCAAAGAGGGCATCCCGGTCCAGTCGCGCGACAGTCTGTTTGTCGAGTCGGCACGGTCGGTAAAGATGATCGTCAGCCTTCTGTACTCGTTCGCGCGAATTGACGGGGGCGAAAGGCGCCGGAGCGGGAAAAGGATATCGTATAACGACACACTATATATAATGTCGTGTATCGAATATCTGAGAGCAAAGAATCCGGAGATGGGCATGGCCGAAGCCATTGACCGGGCTATGGAACAATTTGAGAACGGAGCCGAGGACGGCCCGAAATCGATTCTGAACAAAATCGCGAAGAGCCACCCATCGAGTCTCGTGGCTGTCGTCGAATCCATAATAGCCTCCGGGCTGATTCCCGACGAACTTCTCAGGGACGAAAAAGATTACATAGCTGCCTTTGTCGATTTCATCACCGAATACACCGAGTCTCAGGACGATGACCTGAAAAGCTTTTTGAGACACTGGGAAAGCAAGAGAAACAGCAAGAAAGACAAACTGACTCTCCCGGCGCCCCCGGCATCAAACGCCGTGACGGTCATGACGGTCCACCGCGCCAAAGGTCTGGAATGGCCCGTGGTATATATCCCTATGTTCGAGTGGCCGCTGACACCGCCGTCCATCGAAACGAAATGGATCACGACGAAGCGAGCATTCGATGACTCGACCGGTACATACGAGCCGGCGGAATTTGACATCAGGACTCTCGATCTCGAAATTGACGAAGAAGACATCCCGCCGCTTCTCAATATCAAGATCACGAAAGAAATAATCGGCATGAATCCCGACCTCGAGGAATTGGGGAACCGGATTCTGTCGATGCAGTCGGTCGATATTCTCAATCTGGTCTACGTGGCATTCACCCGTCCCAAGTCTGAACTTCATGTGTATTACCTGAACGAACGCGACCCGAGGAAAGAGCGAATCGGACTTCTGTTGAAAAGCGCGCTCGACAAAATTGCCGGGGAGGACCAACAGCCCGACAGTCTGAAAATCACCCTTGACGAAAAGGTATATAATCCCGAGACGGGCGAACTGACAATCGGTGAACCGACAATCGCCAAACCGACTGAAACCAGTGAAGATAACCAGAACGTCACCGGGACCGGTCAGAACGAAACGGGAATCAGCAAGTATTATTCGAGATATCGCCCTGACACAGCCATCATAGTCAAAGTCGGTTCAATCGATATCGAGGACCCCGAATCGGAAATTGAAGCCGAAGAAGAAGTTGGCGAGGACAACACGACTCCCGAACAGGTCGAAATTGCCGCCCGCCGAGGAATCTCGCTCCATTCGATTCTTGAAAAGGTTATCAATCGGGCGGATCTCGACACGGTGCTCGGCTCGTCCGTGTTTGCCGACCCTGAAGAAAGCGCCAACGCACGCGAAATATTGACCAAGGCTCTTGAAAACGAGAGAATACGCGACTGGTTCGGCGACTCGCCCGTTGTCAGCGAAGTAAGGACCGAAATGTCGATTTTTGCGCCTAATCCGCTTGACGTGTTCGACAACGGCGACATCTCGCGCATCGACAGACTGGTCTTCCGAACCGACGGAGCAATAGAAATCGTCGACTATAAATTTACGACAGGGCGCAAGAAAGAAGACCGCGAGCAGGTGAAACGATATATCAGGCTTGTCAGACAGATCTATCCCGACCGCGAGGTCAGGGGATGCCTCTGGTATGTCGACCAGGATGTCATCGTGGCTGTGAAAGATTGACCCGGAGTCAATGGCGGGCCGAACGGCTCCATGCTTCGAAACTTTCGGGACTTCCTATAAAAGCATTCAGGTCAACCGGCCCGCTGATGCCGTTTACCGACCCACGGTGGCTGAATTGCCAGACAGTCCGGGGATCGAACTGATGGGAAGGCTCGCGCGAGGTTGCCAACCATAGATCCTCGTTACTGAAGTTTCCGTCGATAAAATCCGAGAACTGGTCATAGTTGGCATAGAGCATAGTCCGGAAACCGGCTTCGCGGAGACAGTAGAGCATTGTACGAACACGCGGCACGACGTCGTCCTTGTTTCCCCGTTCATGACTCTCGGTTTCGAGGTCGATTGCGAGAGGGAGGTCAAGATCGAGTCCGCTGACCGCGTCGATAAGAGTGGCGGCTTGCTGACGGCCTCCCCGATGGGTACGGAAAAAGTGATATGCGCCGACTTTCAGACCGGCTGCTTTGGCGGCGTGGTAGTTCCTGACAAAATTAGAGTCGACATCCCCTACCCCGTCAGACGCCTTGATATAGACGAAGTCAATCGAGTCGCGGCGAACGGCCTCGAAGTCGATC
Organism: uncultured Bacteroides sp.; assembly: GCA_964454925.1. GTDB lineage: Bacteria > Bacteroidota > Bacteroidia > Bacteroidales > Muribaculaceae > CAG-873. The sequence goes on along the minus strand of CAYVXC010000032.1, from coordinate 11,652 downwards.
TCACCGTTGTGATGGGAGACATCGATTCCGCGGACGGGATATTTCGACCGGTCGAGCACAACATCGAGACCATGACGCGAGGTGACATAGCGCCGGTAACCCCACCAACCGACCATCGCAATGACAAGTCCGAGAATGACGGCGGCGACTGAAATCCATCTTAACCGACGGTGACGGACAACGACCGGGGCTGATTTGTCAGGCTCCTTTTGCATTGTCGGTCGGTTTTGGACGGTAGCCATGTTTTTTCGGGCTCCGTTTCGCTTGGTTCCGGTCGGACGAGTCCTTTTTCGGAGGGCGGTTGTTTTTCGGGGAAGAAGAGGCGGTTTTTCCGGGGCGACCGCCACGACGGAAGTGATTGCCACGTCCCCGGCCTCCGCCGGAACGGCGCTTCGGGCGATACTCGGGCACAGCGCCGAGTTCGGCAGGCACGGTCATTTTCTTAATCTCATAGCCGAGAAATTCTTCTATATCACCGAATTTGGGTTGTTCGCGCTCGCCGATAAAGGTCACGGCGCATCCTTCGGCTCCGGCACGCGCCGTGCGGCCAATCCGGTGGACATAGTCCTCGACATCGAGAGGAACGTCATAGTTGACCACCATTGTTATGTCGTCGATATCGATGCCTCGCGCGACGATGTCGGTGGCGACCAGGATATCGACCCGGCCGGCGCGGAATCCGAGCATGACTTCGTCGCGCTCGGCCTGGGACAGATCGCTGTGGATCGAAGCCGAATTGTAGTGAGCCGAACGGAGGGCGCGCGCAACCTCCTTACATTTGATTTTCGACGAAGTGAAAACGATGACACGGCGACGGTTAAGTGTCGCGAAAAGGTGACGGAGCATCGGAAGCTTCTGGGCTTCGTAGAGCACAACACCGTTCTGATCGATGTTTTCACCCGGTTTCGAAACGGCGAGTTTGACTTCGACGGGGTCACGGAGGATATTATGGGCCAGGCGGCGGATCTTTTCGGGCATGGTCGCCGAGAACATCAGAGTATGGCGATCGGCGGGGAGGTGTTTGACGACCTGCATGATGTCATCATAAAATCCCATGTCAAGCATACGGTCGGCTTCGTCGAGAATGAAGTAGCGGACGGCTGACAAGTCGACGTAACCCATCTGGAGATGGGCGAGCAATCGGCCGGGCGTGGCTACGACCACATCGGCTCCGAGACGGAGACCACGTTGTTGCTGGGCGAAGACAGGGCCGTCGGTGCCACCATAGACGGCAACGCTCGACAGGTCAAGATAGTAGCCGAAGCCCTCGAGCTGATGGTCGATCTGCTGAACGAGCTCGCGGGTGGGCGCCATGACCACACAGTTGATGCGGTCGGTGGGCGCGCCGTCGTCGTAAAGACGGCTGATGACGGGCAGGAGATATGCGGCGGTTTTTCCGGTACCGGTCTGGGCGACTCCAATCAGATCGTGGCCGTCAAGGACAACGGGGATGGCTTTTTCCTGAATCGGAGTACACTCGCTGAAGCCCATCGAATCGAGGGCATCAAGGACCTCGTCGCTCAAATCAAACTCGTCAAATCTCATTACTTTCTACTTATAAAAAAAATTTGCACAAAAGCACCTGTCATTGGTCTTTTGTGCAAATTTACAAAATTTTCTCAAGATTCGCAACCCGTGAAAGACGGTCGGCTACTGAATACCATCGCCTTTATCTCCAAGCAATCTCATAACCTCCTCTTTCAACAGAGGCATGTGATTAATCACAATCGCCCAAAGGATTTCGGGTATCAAGGAATCATAGGAATGAATTACCAGATTTCGTGTATCCACTATCTTACGAGCAGACGTAATAGCTATATTCGGATTGATTTTCAAAACTCTATTTATCGCTTCACCAATAATCTCGATGTTACGCTCAACAAATTTTCTGAAGACAAAATCGGATAAAAAAATCTCAAAGGACCTTCTTCTTTCATCTACAGCAAAATCAATTTCGCAAATAGCCTTATATACGTCTTCCAGATACTTCTCTGTTCGATCATCCATAAATCAACTGCTTCGTATTATCGAGTTCACGACGAAAAATCGTATTCCCGATATGTGTATCGAAGACTACATCTACTTTCCGACCAAGAATCTCCTCCATCCCGTGGAGGAAGCCGAAGAATAGGTCGGCCCAGTCTAATTTTTCGTCGTTAATCGATTCTTTATCAAAATCTACGGAAAGATCAACATCACTGTCATCAGAGAACCTTTCTGTCAAAATAGAACCGAAAACATATAGTTTACGGACTTTGTACTTCTTGCAAAGTTCGTTTATCCGGCGTATATTGACTTCTATAAGATGCATTCTCAACCAGTGATTAAACAGGTGAAATTATGGAAACAGTCAGCGTGGGTTATCAGCGGACGATGAGTTTTTCGGCGGTTGAGCCCTGGCGACGGATTACGACTGAACCGGCGGCGGGTTCGTTGATTTCAATACCCTGGAGGTTGAAGTAACGGACGGGGGCGTTGAGGTCTTCGTCAGCGGTGATGTCGTTGACGGCGTTCTGATCGGAAACGAAACCGGGTTCAGCGATCAGGTAAGAAGCCAGACCGTTGTTACATTTATAGATGGTCAGGTAGCAACCGTTTTTACCGTTGGCGTCTTTGGTAACGAGGGGAACGATACCAAACATACGGCTACCGGTGTCGGTGAGTGTGCCAAGACCTTCAGCAGGAAGAGTCCAGCAGAGAGACATGCCTTCGAAAGAAGCATCGTCGCCGAGTTTAACGACGTTTACCTGAGATCCGCTTTCACCATCGTAGTCAGCGAGAGTGTAGACGAGATAGTCGGCATCGCCCATGTGGAATTCAGCTACACCGTTGGGGCCTGGTTTGGGTGCGAGGTCAGCCGCCGAAGCGAAAGATTCGAGCATCGAACCTTCGGTGTTATAAAGGGCGGGAGCTGTAACGAAAGCGTCGAGATAGAAGAGAGTGCCTGTGTGGTCTTCATCGCGGACGATGCGAACCATGGGAGCTCCGTTCCAGGTGGTCTGACCGGCAGGATAGGTCTCTTCCATTGCACCCGAGTAGTATTCGGCGTCGCTCATGTGGGGGCCCCATTTGTCGCTGCCCTGTTCGCGCTCGAAACCAACGATGAAAGTATCGCTACCCGATGCAACGGGAGTCATGAAGACTGTACCGGCCTGTTTACCGGTCACGTCACCGACGAGGTCATAGTAGTCGTGACGGCCATAGCAGTCGGATTCGTCAGAAGGAACGGTGAGTTCGGCAGCGAGTTCGGTTTCGCCGGTTTCAACGTTCTTGATGTGATAGATCTTGAAGGGACTCTTCGATGTGTCACCGGTGAGACCAACTACCCAGTAGTTACCGAAGTCATCGACACCGATCTGGTTGGCACAAAGGAGACCTTTGAGGGGTTCGCCGTTAACGGTGAGCTGAACCTGTTTTACGAAAGCGCCGGTATAGCGGTTGTAGATAAGAAGGTGAGCGTAGTCGTTACTTTCTTCGCCTTCAATCATAGTGCGTGAGTGAGCGATGATGACGTTGTCGCCATAACCGACCATCGAACGGGTCTTGTTATTGAATTCAGCGGCGGGAGTCGCGTTCCATTCGTTGACGTCGAGAGCGCGCGAGATGTTGAAGAGGTTTTTACAGGTAAGACCGTTAGCGTCTTCGTAAGTCGATTTCTCAACACCGGCAAAGGCATTGATCGACAGAGCCATAAGGCCGAGAGGGAGTAAAAGTTTTTTCATTCGTGGATTGGTGTTAAAAAGGTATTGTTGGTTAATGATTAGACCGTCAGGTCGCTTCCGTTGAATGACTTTCCGGAGAGCATAGATTGAACGGTTTGTCAAAGGTAAGAATATTTTTTAAGTTCTGAACCATTTTTCTACCTTAATTTTTGTATTTTTGTGGATGCGGACAGTTCCGCACGAAAAAAACAGAGTTTACAAAGATAAAAAGACCGACATGAAACATTCAATTCACATAGCCGACACCGCCGACCTCGAACGGGCAGCCAAAGAGTTCGCCGAACTGATGGGCGACTCGACGGTATTCGTTTTCAATGGCGAAATGGGAGCCGGAAAGACCACGTTTATCAATGCCCTTGCTCGCGTCCTGGGGGTCGAAGACGATATTACGGGATCGCCCTCTTTTGCGATAGTCAACGAATACCGGTCGGACACAACGGCCGAACTTATTTATCATTTCGATCTCTATCGCCTTGAAAATCTCGAGGAAGCAATGGACATCGGCATCGAAGACTATCTCGACTCGGGCGCCGTCTGCCTGATTGAATGGCCCGATAAAATTGAAGACATCTTACCCGACGACACAGTGACCGTCGAACTGAAAGTCAACGAAGACGGCTCGCGCGACATGTCAATCGATATTCCCGAAGACTAAATATCATGAATCAGTTTAAACTTGTTGATGTCGGCACGACCGAATCGACCAACACAGCCGCCCGCGAACTGGCGGCCGAAGGACCTACTCCGATAGTAGTGGTGAGCGACAATCAGACAGCCGGACGCGGTCAGCGCGGCAACTCGTGGGAAAGCGAGCCGGGCAAGAATCTGACGTTTTCGCTGGTAGTCTTTCCCCGATTTATGCGGCCGGCAGCCCAATTTGAGCTTTCGATGCTTGTATCGCTCGGAATCGTCTCAGCCCTCGACACATACATCGAAGGCCAATGGCTGTCAATCAAATGGCCAAACGACATTTATTTCGGAGACCGCAAAATTGCCGGAATCCTGATCGAGAACTCTCTCGGTGAACGTTCGATCGAACGTTCCATCATCGGAATCGGACTGAACGTTAATCAGACTTCTTTCAAATCTGACGCACCGAACCCAATATCGCTGACCCATGCGACAGGGCTGACTCTCGACCGCGAAAAACTTCTTGACGCCGTCTGCAACTCGATTATCGACTATATCGATCAATATGAGTCTGACCCGGAACCTGACGAACTGGCGGCGCTTTACAACAACCGTCTGTGGCGCAAGGACGGCGAATACCACACATGGCGTGACATGGCTACCGGCAAAGATTTCCGCGGCGTTCTGCTCGGGGTCGGTCTCGACGGCCGCATCTCGATTGCAGACACCGAAGGGACGATACGCACCTTCCTGTTCAAGGAAGTCCAGGCCGTGTTATAGGCATAGATAAGTTATATAATTCATATAGATTATATAAATCATTAAGCATGAATGACAAAAAAAGGAGAGGCGGGGCCTCTCCTTTTTTGTCGGGTGGGTTGGGTTATTTCTTTTCGGTCCAGGTGAGATTCCAGATCGAGACGCGGTCTTTGTTTGAAGTAGCGCCTGAGTAAGCGTCGTTGACTATTTCGATGATGAAATCGCCGGCGATATCAAAGGCTGTGCTGTAGGAATAGGCAGTGGCCTTGGTGATCGAATCAAGAGTCACAGTGTCGGATTTCAAAATCTTACCGTCTTTGTCCTTGATGTTGACGGTGAACTTGGCTTTTGATTCAGAGAAGGCGAAACCATAGCTGAAGGTCAGGGTTCCGATGCCGCCGCTGATAACGGGTGATGTCAGAGTGCCGGAGGCACCGACTTTACCGTTGAGAGTCGGAGCGAGGGTGCCGTCGGGGCCGATGAACGTAAAGTAGGGGTTGGCATCTTTCTCGGCGCTTCCGCTGAGGATAATCGAGTTCGTAGCAACCCAGCCCGTAGCGTTTCTATACTCGCCATAGGGGCTCGCTTTGGGTTCGCCACCGTTGAACGAGTTGAAATCGCCCTTATAGTCGCCAGAGGGAGTCGGAGGCGTGGGAGGAGTGTCACCACCGCCGGCATTGAGAGTCACGTTGTCGACACACCAGGTTGCATAGTTTGCATCGGCAGTAGCGGCATACCGGAATCCGATATAGATGACACCGGTATAGGACGAGAGATCGATTTCGCCCGAAGATACCCACGAGCTGTAGCCCGAAGCAGGAGCAGTAGCAATTGTGGCGTTAAGTTTGGTCTGAGTAGCTTTGGCGGGGTCGGCGTCGGTCAGGACGAAGGCCTCGAAAGTGGTTGTGGTCGAACCATAGCCGTTGACCTGGGTTTCGAAAGAGAGTTTCTTATCCGAGACTTTGGCCATGTCGATTCCCGGAGTAACGAGCCATGAATCGAAGGGTGCGGTTCCTTTGTAACCGGTCATCGAAGCATAGTTATTACCGCTGTAGGAAGCGATATACCATGCCTTGTCGCCGGCCAGCTTGTAGGAAGTCCAACCGGTGGGGAGATTGGTCGAGGCGTCGAAATTCTCGTCGAGCGAAGTAACGGTTTCAGAGGGGGTCGGAGGCGTGGGAGGAGTGACGCTGCCGTCGAGTTTATAGTCGGAGGTGTTACGTAGACCGGGGACACCCGAATACTTCATAACGTCGCCCTTGAGCGAGACGGCTTTTCCGAGGTTACCGGGGTTGGCCTGGAGGTTGAGGGCGGTTCTGACATCGCCGGCGGGAAGCTGAACGGCGAGACACTTGGTAAAGTCGGTCACATCGGCCGCGTCGGCAACCAGGATATTTGTAGCCAGGGTTACATTAGCGACATTGAAAGTCGCGGTCGAAGCATTGACGGTATAGGGCGATTCAGAAGTGTTTGCCCAACCGACTATATAGCCCTTGACCCATACACCCGAAGCAACGGCCTCGGTTGTCGACTGGGGATTCATGGCGATAACCGAGCCGACGGTATAGGGATTGGCCTCGGTGCCGTCACCTTCGGGAGTCGGAGGAGTCGGCGGGGTGACGGTTCCATCAAGAGAATACTCGGTGACACTCTTGACACCCGGCTGACCAAAGTATTTTTCAAGCGATCCGAGAACGGCGACTTTCATGCCGATGAGACCGGGGTTGGACTGGAGGTTGAGGGCGGTTCTGACATCGCCGGCGGGAAGCTGGACGGGGACACACTTGGTATAGTCGGTTTCGTCGGGAGTGTTGGCGATGAAGATGTTGGTTCCGCTCGCGCCGTCAGCACCGGGTTTGAAGTCGGAAGCGGCTTTGTCGACCGACGAGCCGACGATGTAGCCGGCGACCCAGGCGGTTGTACCTGTACCGACACCCGAAATGACCTGATTCGACGAATAGGGCGAAGCCTTGGTTCCGTCACCGTTGGCGATTCCTTCGCTACCGGTCTGGACTCCGTCGATCTTAAACGAGGCGGCGGCGCCGTTGTTACCCGTCAGGCCATAGGTTCCGAGATATTTGTCAAGAGTAGCGCGAATCCAGATCTGCTTTTTGTAGACGGAAGGATTGTCGACAAGGTTACCATACTGACGGAGAGCCGAGCCGGCGGGAAGTTCGATGACAAGGGCCGAAGCGATGTCTTTGGTGTCGGGAGTCTGACCGATAACAAGAGTGTTGGCCAGAACGGGGGTCGAGGTCCATTCGATATCGTTGTTGGACTTGACTTCGGTCACTTCGGGAGCAACCGCGCCGACGATGTAGCCGGTTACCCAACCGGACTTGACAGTACCGGCGGCTTCGAGAGCGACGGCTTCGCTGACGGTCCAGGGTTTGGATTCGGTTCCGGGCGCGACGGTCGGATTGCCGAAGTTCATACAACCGGCCGCATCAAGCATGATGAGCTGCCAGCCGGTGGTGCCATAGTAGGACATGATGCAGACCAAGTCGCCTCGACCCTCGGGGAGAGTCTGGTTCCAGAAGTTCGAGTAACCCGAAGTGCGGACCTGGAGAGTCGAGCCATCGGCGTCGGTGATACCCTGGTTTACACCGCTTGAATGGTAGGTCGAGAAGGTTTCTTTTCCACCGTTGACAAACTCGACGTTGTTGAGTCGGACGAGCTGGCTCTGCCATTTCATCAGACCGTCGGGGTCAGCGGGAAGTTCGGAGAAAGAATTGATCGTGACCGTGTCGATAGCGGCGATTTCGGGCAGGCCGTTGAGCTGAACATGATCCTGGAAAAACTCGGGCGACATGAAAGTAGCCTCCCAGGCATTTCCATTTTCATACCACTCGGGCATACCGAGCTGCTGGAGTCCGTTATATTTACCGATGTACATGCCGGTCAGGTCGAGCACGATTTCCTGGCCCCGGCGATACTTGAGGTAAAGGTTATAGGAGTTGATCGAAATGGCAAGCGCGGCCGATTCGTCCTGGATGACGAGGCTCTTGAAGACGTTGCCGGGTTCGTCGGTCGAAACGACGCGGCCTTTGATGACGTAGTGAGAACCGTCTTCCTTCACACCGATTGTGTCGATATAGTTGACGGCATCGTTCCAGAAGGCCTTTTTGAGTTCGAGAATTGAGGTGTTCGGGGTCGAGGTTGCCACGGGGACTTCGACAGCCGGAGCATCGACATCGTCCTGACAGGCAGTCATGCCGAGAACCAGAGCGAGAGCGCCGGCAAACCGAGCGAAGTATTTATCGATAGTTTTCATGATGATGCTTTAATTATTTGGCGTTCAGTTTGACATTGTCGACACACCAGGTAGCGTAGTTGGCATCGGAAGTAGCCGAGTAACGGAACGCGATGTAGATTGTGCCGGTGAATTTCGACAGATCGATTTTACCCGAGTTTACCCACTCGCTGTATCCGCTGGCGGGAGCGGTGGCAAACTTGGCGTCAAGGGTTGTAGACGTTGCTTTTGCCAAATCGGCGTCGGTCAACACAAGAACTTCAATTTTTGAAGTTTTCGATCCATAACCGTTGACCTGAGTGTCAAAAGTCAGTGTCTTATCGGTTACTTTCGACATGTCAACCGGGGGCGTGAGCAGGTACTGGTCGAAGGGAGCGGTACCTTTGTATCCGGTCATGGCGATATAGTTGTTTTCCTGGAAGGTGGTCACATACCACGATTTGTTACCGGCAACCTGAATCTGGCTCCAGCCGGCGGGAACGTTTGTCGAAGCGTCGAAGTTCTGGTTGATCGAGCTGACGGGTTCAACGGGCCCGGCGGGAGGAGTATCGCCGCCACCGTCGATCTTGTAGTCGCTGACCGACTTCAGACCGACCGCGCCGAAGTATTTCTCAAGCGAACCCTTGAGCATGACTTCTTTACCGATATAACCGGGATGATCTTTCAGATTGAGGGCGTTACGCACGTCTCCGGTCGGAAGCTGCACGGGTACACACTGGGCGACAGCCTTGACATCGGGGGAAGCAGCGATGAGAAGGTTTGTGTTGCTCGAAACGTTCGAGGCGTCGAAGTGAGCGCCCTCGGCGAGAACCTGGCCTTCGATCCAGCCGACGATGTAACCTTTGACCCAGACGTCGGTTCCGGTTGCACCGCCGATGACGTCGGCAACGGTGAACGGCGTAGCTTCAGCACCGTTTCCGGTTGTCTGGCCGGGAGTGTCACCACCCGAAGGAGCTTTTTCGAGAGTTTCGAAACCTGAGAGGCCTTCGATGCTGTTGAGGCGGACCTGCCAGTTGTCGTTGTAGCACGACAGGATGCCGGTTACGTTACCTGTACCGGTCGGGCAGTAGTAGTCGTAGAAATCTGAATAGCCGCTGGTATAAAGAATGATTTTTCCATCAGAGTTACCGAAGTTCTGACTGACGCCGTTCGAACCCGAGGTCGAAAGAGTCTGTTTTCCGGCGTTATCGAAAGTAACACCTTCGATGGTTATGAGACGGCACTGCCAGTCGAGCCAGAGGTTTTTATCGGCTTTGATGGCCTGGAGCTCAGAGATGGTCACGACGGTGGGAGTGACGGCGTCGGGGTTGGAGAGGCCGTTGAGCTGAACAACTTTGTCGGAAGTGAAAGTGTCTTTGGCAATACGCGAGGGATAACCCGACGTGGGAGCGGCACCGAGTTGCATGAGACGGCCATAGGCACCGATGTAGAGGCCGGTGACGTCGATTACAATTTCCTGACCGTTCTGATAGGACAGATAGAGGTCGT
>CAYVXC010000032.1:0-1700 GCA_964454925.1 uncultured Bacteroides sp. | reverse complement strand
CCGGTGACGTCGATTACAATTTCCTGACCGTTCTGATAGGACAGATAGAGGTCGTAGGCGTCGACACTGATCTGAATGGCCGACGATTCGTCCTGAATGACAAGCTGTTTGAAGAAGTTGCCGGCCTCGTCGCTGGTGGTTACGCGGCCTTTGATGATATAGTGGTCGCCGTTTGGTTTGGTACCGATCTTGACAGCATAGTTGTTGGCTGTCTGATAGAACTCGTACTTAAGTTCGGCGATGTTGGTATTGGCCTCCATCGTGGCCACGGGGACAATCATGGGCGGACGCTCGAAGTCGTCGTCACACGCCACGAGGGTCGAGCCGAAGCCGACGGCAAGCAGGGCAAGATATATGATTGACTTTTTCATTTGAGTCTGTAATAATCGTTATATTATATATAATGTGTATTTATCAGAAACGTATCCCGACGTTGAGGAATGCACGGACACCCTGAGCATAGGTGTATTTGTTGGGATAGGTCGAGCGTTCGTAGTTCTTGTTGTCGAGACGACCCTGCTGATAGGCGTAGGTGACGACGTTCTTGTTATTAAGAATATTATTGAGGTTCAGGTTGATGTTCATCGAAACCTTTCGGTTGATATAGATGAGTTTACCGATCGAGAGATTGAGCGAGAAAGCGTCTTTCAGCTTGTCCTGGGTCGAAAGTTCATCGATTTTAGCCTGAAGTTTCTCTTCGGTACAGTCGGGAATCTGTTGCCAGAGTTCGGGAAGCGCCTCGTGGTAACGGGGCGAAAGGTTTACGTAGGCATCGCCCTGCCAGGTTCCGTTGATGTTGAAGAACCAGTTTTTGGGAGCGGCCCAGTCGATACCGACATTAAAGACGGTCTGGGGAGTCGAACCCATGTAGTAGTTCTTGAGATAGACGGTCTGGGTCGTGTCGGGATGGAGGCCGTTTTCGAATGAACGGGTTCCCTGAGGATTATTTTTGTACTGATAGCGGGCCCAGGTTCCGGCGAAAGTAGCGGTTACCGAGGGAGTGACTTTGTAGGCCATGCCGAGTTCAAGACCGCGGTTGACTTTCTTGACACCCTGGAGGGCGAAGATCGCATAGGTCGAATAGCGGTCATCGTAGAAACCGGTGCGTTCGACGGCGTTGTCGATGCCGATATAATAGGCGCTCAACGAACCGCGGAAGCGACGGTAGTTCCACTGATAGGTGAGGTCGAACGAGTAGTCACGCTCGTTTTCAACGCCGTTGACCACGTCGTTCTTGACGCGGGGAGCGATGAATACCTGATCGGCCAGCGGAGCGCGGGTGCCATACTGGACATTGGCGATAAAGAAATTGCGTCCGTCGAGCTTATAGGTGGCGCCGGCTTTGAGCATGGCGTTGTCGAAGCGGAGAGTGGCGCTCCGTCCAAGCGAATTCTTCGGGGCGCGTCCGTTACGCATGTGACCGTCGCGCCAATACTGGGTGTAGGACATGGTCACGCCGTAGTGGGCATCCCAGTGGCGGGTGTTGATGGTGTTCTGGAGCCACGCATCGGCACGCAGGTAGTTGATGTCGTAATCATAGCCGAAGCGATCGCCTTTGCCGACCCGACGGTTAGGGTTGTCGAGGTCGTTCTGGAGGTTGTCGGGAGCGAGAGTGATGTCACGGTCGCTGAAGGGGTCGACATCGACCCAGAACTGACCGCCCATGAGGTCGCGTACGGTCTTGTAGTTAGAACCTTTGG
>CAYVXC010000031.1:7448-17072 GCA_964454925.1 uncultured Bacteroides sp. | reverse complement strand
TGGCTCGGGACGTGTTCGGAGATTGGAACGATAGGGAAGCGGTACTCAAAGCGGCCAACTATTGTAATGACTGGCGCGAAAGATGTCTTGCAGAATGTAAGAGCCATATTTTCGAGACAGTAATGTCCGCTAACGATAAGGTGGATTATATAATGCGTGCAAAGATGGCAGGATTCTTTATCCGATTGTTTTTTGTTTCAACCGTATCTCCCACCATCAATGCTAAGCGTGTCGCTAACCGCGTCTTGAATGGCGGTCATGATGTTCCTATCCCCAAGATTATTTCTCGTTACGACAAGTCTATCGCCAACTGTCAACTTATTGCTCCAATTGTTGATCGCTTATATGTCTACGATAACTCCGTGGAGGATGCGGATGCACGGATTCTGTTCAGAATGAGCAATGGCGAGGTGGTAAAATCTTATACCGACGATGTGCCGGATTGGGCTAAAATCATCCTTCCAAAATAAGTTATCGATTTATTGCTTGCCATATTTCGGAACGTGGCGGACTAATTATTTCCCGGTTTATCTATGCCAACAGAAACTCTACATATAAAAAATATGGTTTGTCGGCGGTGCGTGATGGCCGTCGAAGACATTTGTCGTGAACTCGGACTCGACGGCGTGAAAGTCATGCTTGGAAGTGCGACCTTCACAGAGAAGCCCGATGACAACACGCTGTCTGCTCTTTACGAAAGATTGAGAGAAGTCGGATTCGAACCGCTTCAATCAAATGAGCTCATCATTCTCGAAAAAATCAAGGCTGCTATACGCTTTTATGCCCGTCATTATTTCGAATGTAGCAAAATCAAGATGTCAGCCTATATCGAAGATTCTGTAGGTCTGGATTTTCGCTACGCGAGCCGATTGTTTTCAACGCTTGAAGGACGGACAATCATGAGTTATCTCATGTCCCAACGGATCGAATTCGTCAAGGAACTCCTTTTCGACAAAGAACTCTCTTTGTCAGAAATAGCCGACAAAGTTGGATTTTCGAGTGTCGCTCATCTATCACGCTCGTTCAAAAAGTCTGAAGGACTCACGATCTCCGAATTTCGCGATGCGGGCTCAAGAATTGCCATCGACGAAGTCTAAGATGCATAAAGTTGCAACATTCCTTGCCTAATATTGTAATATTCAATTGGAGCGAATGTGGTAATTTTGCTCCATGAAATTTATATACTCTTTGATAAATATGCTTGCCGAAATGGCGCCTTATCTGCTGTTCGGCTTTTTGGTAGCAGGTGTTTTATACGCCTTTGTTCCGGGGAAATTTTATCGGAATCACCTTTCGCGTCCCGGGGCGTGGGCTGTAATCAAGGCGGCTCTCATCGGCGTTCCTCTACCGTTGTGTTCATGTGGTGTATTGCCGACGGCTGTTTCGTTGCGGCGTAACGGGGCCTCGCGCGGCGCCGCGACATCTTTTTTAATTGCTACTCCCCAGACCGGCGTTGACTCGATTGCAGCTACCTACTCCCTCTTGGGACTGGCGTTTGCCATCATCCGGCCGGCGGCGGCCCTGATAACAGCGTTTATCGGAGGGATGCTCGTAAACCGCGAAGAAAAGTTAAATCCCGCCACCATTGAGGCCGAGGTTGACACTATTGACGCCCCTGAATCAACAAATCTCCGCGGACGAATCATCGATGCTTTGCGCTATGGGTTCGTCGAGATGATTCAGAATATCGGCAAATGGCTTATCATCGGTCTGGTAATTGCAGCCGCTATAACGGTTTTCATCCCGGACGGCTTCTTCACTTTCTTCGCCGACTATCCTCTTCTTTCGATGATTGCCGTCGTTATCGTAGCCGTGCCGATGTATGTCTGTTCGACCGGATCAATTCCTATAGCCCTTTCGCTTATGCTCAAAGGTCTGAGCCCCGGGGCCGCGTTCGTTCTGCTGATGGCCGGTCCTGCTGCAAATTTCGCCTCCATAATAATTGTAAGCAAGTCTTTGGGCAAAAAAGCGGCATCAATTTATCTCGGCACAATCGTCGTCGGAGCAATCGCGATCGGCTTATGCATCGATTATCTGATGCCACGCGACTGGTTCACAATGCCACTCACAGTCGGTCATGCGAACTGTCATCTCCACGTCGGCCTGTTCCCCGGAATTTGCTCGGCATTACTTATTATTCTTCTCGTCAACGGACTAATCAGAAAATATTCACCCCATAAATCAGAAAAAATGGAAAACGAAAAAACAATTATCGTCAAAGGCATGACCTGTGGCCACTGCAAGGCAATGGTTGAAAAAAATCTCTCAAAACTTCCCGGTGTGGAAAACGTCACCGTAGATCTTGCTTCGGGCGAAACAAAAATCCAAGGAAATCCCGAACCTGAAGCCGTAAAGGAAGTAATCGAAGATTTAGGCTTTTCATTAGGCTAATCCACAGATACTCCAAAACAGGCAGTTCCCCTACCCGATCACCTTTACCGAAGGTCATAGGCATCGACCCTATGACCTTCTTTTTTATTGGCCGGAGGGGGCGTGTATTTTGCTATCCCGGGGAAAACAACTATCTTTGCAGGCCGAATGGCGGCTTGTCCGTCAAACTATACAAGTACTGAATTATCTCGCATCGTTATGGACAGGAAATCGCCCGTTGTTAAATTTTAACGTTGGGGCAATATTTCCCTACCCCGGACGTTAAAAAGATATAAACCTACGTTTTGAGACGTTTATTCGCGAACCAATCAGATCTCAACCACATGAAAATCAAATCCTTCATCATCGCTTCGACGATGCTTTGTCTTCTGCCGTCGTGCTCGACAAAGCGTTCCGATCTTACATATTTTAAGGATATTGATGCAGTCGCTCCGGCGGTAGCGATTGTACCTGAAAATTACGTTACCACCATCGCTCCCGATGACGAGCTGATGATTACCGTCAATTCACCTGCAAACCCTCTCGTTTCGTCGACTTATAATCTTCCGCAGACTAATCCTGCTCCGGTCAAAGACGGTGCTTCACTCCAGACTCAACCCCAAAATCAGACTTATGTGGTCGACAGCCGGGGTAATATTGACTTTCCCGAACTCGGAATCATTCATGTCGCCGGTTTGACAACCGAACAACTGAAAGAAAAACTGACAAAGGAGATTTCTAAAACGGTCAAGGATCCGATCGTACTTGTCCGAATTCTGAATTTCACTTTCGATGTCGCCGGCGAAGTAAAAACACCCGGTACCTATCCGGTAACACGCCAGCGTTTCACAATTCTTGACGCGCTCAGTGCCGCCGGCGATCTGACCGAATATGGCGAGCGCGACAACGTGCTGCTCATCCGCGAGGAAAACGGCAAACGGGTTCACCACCGAATCGATCTCTCCTCGGCCGACATTCTCTCTTCTCCTTACTTCTATGTCCGTCAGAACGACTACATCTACGTCGAACCGAACCAGATCCGTAAGGACAACTCGAACTACAACACCAACAACGCCTTCAAACTCAGCGTCGTCACCACTATTGTCAGCGGTGTCTCCGTCATTGTAAGCCTCATCATCGCACTCGCTGTCAAGTAAGTGTCTTATTTCATCAATTTGCACCAATGAGCAATACCATTCCCGGACCGATCAATCAGAAAAAGAACTTCATCGATCTCAACTCGATCATCCGTAATTATATCAAACACTGGTGGCTCTTCGCCATCTGTCTCGTTGTCGCCGGACTCGGAGCCTACGTCTTTGTCAAGACCAATCCGCGTCAGTCGATGTCACGTGCCAACATCATGGTCGTTCAGGACGACGCCAGTCTCTCGATGATGAACGGACTCAGCGGCCTGTTCGGCTCCGACCCGTACGTCCAGGATGAAATTTTCGTCATCAAGAGTCACACAATTCTCCGGAAAGTGGCTGAAGAACTCGGAACCAACATCCGCCACGTGGTCAAGACAGGAATGCTTTCCAAGCGCTTCGATTACCCTGACTTTCCCGTCACTGTAAAGCCGGCCGCCGGCATTGCCGACACTTTAGGTACCACGCTTGATTTCAAGGTTGAAATCGCGAAGGATGGAAAGACTGAAATCAGCATCAAAGAAGGCCGTCACACAATCTTTGAAACCGAGAACGTCACCCTTCCTTATGAAGCTAAAACCGACTATGGTACTTACACGATCGAAAAGACAAAAGCCTTCAAGGACGGTAACGAACTGACAACCTGGATTGAAGTCTCCGGGTATGACGTTGCCGCCGAAGACCTTGCCCTCGAGGTGAGTGCTGAAATCGCCTCCAAGAAGTCCAATGTAATCGAGCTATATTATCCCTCGGTAAACAGCGAGTTCGCCTGCAACGTCCTCAACAACATCATGAGCACCTATAATGCGTCCGGGATCGCCGAACGCAACCAGCGCGCACTCAAAACCGCTTCGTTCATCGACGAGCGCCTCGCCATCATCTCCGGCGACCTGAACGAGGTCGAATCCAATATCCAGAACTATAAGGAACGCCTCGGCATCATTGACGTCCAGGGCGAAGCGACCTATAACACCGCCATGAAAGGTGAGCTCGAGCGTAAACTCGTCTCTACCCAGACTCAGGGTGAGCTCATCAAGATGGCCATCACCTTCCTCTCCGATCCCTCGAACCGTTTCGAACTCCTGCCCGTGACTCTTCCCGACGGCCCCGGAGTCGATGCTATTGCAGACTACAATAACCTTGTCCTCGAACGTCTCTCGCTCCTCAACTCCGCTTCCGAATCCAACCGTCTCGTTGTCGAACTCGAACAGCAGATAGACAAAGTCCGTCAGAACATCCTGACAACTCTCAACCGTGCCGCGGCCAACAACCGTCAGGTACTCGCTGATCTCAACCGGAAAGAAAGTGAAGCCGTCTCTAAACTCGGTAACGTACCAACCCAGGAACGCGACTTCCTCAACCTCCGTCGCCAGCAGGAAATCAAACAGCAACTTTACGTCTTCCTTCTCGAACGCCGCGAGGAAACGGCCATGCTCATCGCCAACGCCCTTCCGAAAGGCACTATTGTTGACGCCGCCTATACTCTCTCCGAGCCTCTCGGAGTCGGGAAAATGACAGTCCTCATCGTCGCCCTGTTCCTCGGACTGGTGCTTGCGATTGTAATTCTCTACGTCGCCCGTCTGCTCAAGACCAAGTTTGACACCCGTGAGGAAGCCGAGCCCTACCTGGCTATGCCGATACTCGGCGAAATCTGCAAAGACCGCACCGGCCGTAATATCGTCGTATCTCACGACGAAGTCTCGTCTACAAGCGAACTCTTCCGTCTCGTCCGCACCAACCTCCAGTTCGTCCTCAACGGCGCTAACGACAAAGTCGTCCTTATCACTTCGACATCGTCGGGCGAAGGTAAATCTTTCATCTCGTGCAACCTCGCCGCTTCGCTTGCCCTTCTCGGCAAACGGACCGTTCTGGTCGGTATGGATATCCGTAATCCCCAGTTGGCCAATTACCTCGATCTGCCTTCATCGCCGGGCATCACTCAGTATCTCGCCAATCCCTCGATGACCATTGACGAAATCACCCAAAAGGATGCTTTCATGAAGGGCCTCGACATCATCGTAGCCGGCCCCGTGCCCCCCAATCCCGGCGAACTTCTCACCACCGGACGTCTCGATTCTCTCATCGAACTTCTCCGTGAGCAGTATGACTACGTCGTCATCGACAGCGCACCCGTCGGGATGGTCAGCGACACCTTCCACCTCGCCCGCTTCTCCGACGCCACTATTTACGTTGTCCGCACAAGCTACACAAGCATCAAGGACCTTCGTTACCTCAACTCGATCTACAACGAACGCCGTCTCCCGCGCATGAACGTTGTCATCAACGGTTCGTCGATTTCGAAAGGCTACGGATATGGATACGGAGCCAAAGAGCGTAAGAAACAGTCGAAATGATTGACCGGTATAAATGCTACTTCACGTTCCTGATGATAGGCTTCTGGCTTATCGCCGGGTTCGGGTTCATAGCTGACGAGCTGATCACGCCGCTTCTGCCGTTCAGAACTGTGTTCCGAATGTTGTCAGACCTCGTGTTCGCTTGTCTCGGTCTCAAAGTTATCAACAAAAGGAGCGACATCATTATCGTCCTCTCGTTCGTAGCACTCAGTTTCCTTTCGACCGTAATGGTCAACCACCTCTCCGTTGTCTACTGGGTTAACGGAATGCGTGAATTCATTGGTTGGATGTTCATCTTTCCCATCGCCCGATGGTTTTTCCAACCCGAATACCGCGAGCGTTTTCTCGCTTCGTTCGACCGATTCGTCTTCATCTACCTTGTGCTTCAGGCTCCGTGCCTCATTATCCAGTTCCTCAGATACGGAGCCGGTGATGCAGGAGGTGGTACATGGGGCCACGGTTATTCTGGTATAGTCTCTATTTCAATTTGCTTCGGATCATATTATCTGATGACCCGGCGTTGGAATTTATCCCTGACCTATTGGGAGAACATAAAGGAAAATAAAGTTCTCATCTTCCTTCTTTTTCCCACCCTTCTCAACGAAACCAAAATCACCTTTTTCCTCATCCCGATCTACTTCCTTCTACTCCTGAAAACCAATCGTGCGTTCGGCCTGAAGGTTCTGGCCGCTTCGCCGTTAATTCTGATTTTCTTCGTCGGATTCGGATGGCTCTATCTCCAGACGACCAATCAGGACGGTAACGAGGTTTTTTCGGTCGACAACTTCGAATACTATCTTACCGGTGGTGATGATAATATCGAGCTCATCGATCTTGCCGAAGCCCTCCGGGACAATCCCGAACTGAGTGACGACGCGGAAATGAATGTCTGGACCGTCGACTTGCCGCGAATTCTTAAACTCGGAATCATGGGTGACGCGGTCGACGATTCGGCCGGTGGCCGATGGTTCGGAGCCGGAGGTTCGCTTTTCAAGGCTTCGACTGTTTTGTCTCCGACTCAATATTCAAAAGAACATGAATGGATGTTCCACGGAACCCGTCCCTACATTCTTTTTCTCTTTATGCAATATGGCTACCTCGGATTATTTTGGATGCTCTGCGTCATAATATATCTTCTTGATTTCAAAACATCTAAAATATCATATTTTGCCCTCGGCATCAAGCTGTATTTCCTCGCCATCTTCTTAGGTCTTCTGGTCTACAACGACGCGTGGGAAAGTGCTTCGTTCTGCTTCTTCATGCTGATGCCGCTCTTCCTGTCCTCCCGTCTCACTACGCCGCCGCTCAACCCGGAGACTCAAATTGACTAAACCCGACTGATGCCATGACAGAGAAACAAAACTTACGACAGCCGGGCCTGTTGTCGGTCATAATTCCGATATACAAGGTCGAACAATATCTCAAGGAATGTGTAGACAGTGTCCTTGCCCAGACCTATCCCAATATGGAAATCATTCTGGTCGATGACGGGACCCCTGACCGCTCTGGAGAAATGGCCGACGAATATGCACGCTTATACCCCGATAAAATTCGGGTGGTTCATAAACCCAACGGTGGTCTTTCGAGCGCACGCAACGCCGGAATCGACATTGCTCGCGGCGAATTTATCGGTTTTGTAGACAGTGATGATGCTATTCTTCCCGATTATTATGCCGATATGATCGAGGCAATGGAGAGAACCGGTGCCGATACCGCCGGGAGTGCCCAACTCGTCTGGAACGAGCCGCGCGACGTTGTTCCTCCGCTCCCCGAGGAAACTGTTTTCTCCGGGCCCGAAGCTTTAGTGGCTTTTTTCGAGCGACGTGTTGATTCGGCGAGTTACACCCGTGTTTACCGGCGATCGCTAATCGGCGATACACGCTTCATCCACGGTATCATCAATGAAGACATGCCTTTCCTGACCGAGATCTATCTCCGAGCCAAACGCGTCGTCTATCTCCCGAAAGGATATTATCTCTATCGTGTCACCCCCGGAAGTATAACCAACTTTTTCAAACCATCGTTCTTTGACTGTCTTGATAACCTTGAACGCGTCAAGCCGATGATCGACCGCGCCGATGACCAAGTCAAGGAGTCCTATCGATTCTTCACAATCTATCAACACATTAATTCCGGAATAAAAATAGTCCGCAATCGTTTCAACAGCCAATACAAAGAGCGGTTGAGACAAAACCGCCGTGTAATCAGAAAAGGCGTCAAAACCCTCCTGACTCACCGCGCTTCGTCACCTCGGATGGTTGGAAAAGCCATGTTCTGCTTCCTCCATTTACCTTTCAAAGTGTAAAAATGGGTTCATCAAACCGCGGCCGTGTGGCCAAAAACACGCTCTTTCTCTATCTCCGCCAGCTATTGGTGATGATCATCGCGCTCTATACATCGCGAATCATCATCGAGGCTCTCGGAATAATCGAGTATGGCGTGTATAATGTTGTCGCCGGTGTTTCAACAACCTTTATTTTCTTCTCGACCTCACTGGCTTCGTCAACCCAACGTTTCCTTAATTTTACAATGGCCAAGGGGACTCCGGAGGAGTTGAGACGTGTCTTCAGCCAGTCATTCTGGCTATATGTTGGTTTAGCCGGACTTGTCCTCGTGGTCGGAATAGCAGTCGGCGACTGGATAGTCTCTGACATTCTTGTCATCCCTGCTCATCTCGTCGGGCGCGCCCTGATCGTTTTCTGGCTTATGATCGTCTCGCTCTCCCTGACAGTAGTCGGTTCGGTCTTCGAATCGGTCGTCATATCGCGCGAGAACATGAAGATATATGCCTATATGGGCATCTTCGATGCTGTTTTCAAACTCGCGGTCGCCTTTATCATCTTCGTCGTGCCTGACAAACTCGTTGTCTACGCCGCCCTGATGGTCGTCGCTATCCTTGTCCCCAAAATAATCCTGACTGTATATTGTATCCGACATTATCCCGAGAGCCGTCCCGTCCGTGTATGGGACAAGTCTCTGATTGCCCGAATGCTCGGATTCACCGGATGGAATGTCTATGGTTCATTGGTCTACGTCTTCAACGAACAGGGCATCAACGTGGCACTGAACGTCGTTTTCGGTCCGCTGGTCAATGCCGCCCGGGGAATTGCCATGCAGGTCAATTCCGCGGCCAATTCTCTTAGCATGAATTTTTTCGTTGCACTTCGCCCACAGCTGATCAAGTGTTATGCAGAGGGCGACATGTCGGCCGAATCCAAATTGTTTTCTTTAGCTTCTCGAGGATCTTTCTTTCTCGTTAGTTGTCTTGCAATTCCTTTGATCGGCCGAATGGACAGCGTCCTCAATCTTTGGCTTGGTGAAGTACCTGAGTATTCGGTTTCGTTTGTGAACTGGACTCTGATTTTCATAACGTTCAATTCCCTCAACAATCCTCTCCGTGCGGTCGTTCATGCGACCGGCGACCTCCGGCGTGCGGCCCTCGAAGGCGATACAATCTATTTCATGGCGCTCCCGGCGGGTATTCTCATGCTGGTTGCCGGCTATCCTGCGTGGACCGTTTACCCGTGTGCAATCATCGCCCGTTTGGCTTCGAATCTTACTTTTCTGAGGATTGTTCGACGAATGATCGGGCTACCTCGAAACTTCTATACCCGTCGGATTGTCGTTCCCATCACGCTTGCAACCATGGTGTCGTGTTTGTGGGCATACGTGGCCGATATTGTTTTCCCTACAGGAATCTTTGGGCTTATTTGCTATGGGTTGACTGCTTTAGTCGGATGTATTGTCGCTGA
>CAYVXC010000031.1:0-7348 GCA_964454925.1 uncultured Bacteroides sp. | reverse complement strand
GAACGGATTCGATTGGAAACCTGCGAATTCCACTTTGTCCGCAATTCCGAGCATCAAAGCATATTGTTTTAACTCATTTTCCAATATTCCGGTCCCAACTATTGTCAAACGATAAGGAATATTTTTATCTGACAATTGCTTACATGCGTCAAGCAAAAGTCTGTGGTTCTTTACGTCAATCAGTCGGCCGACAGTCACAAGTTTTATTGCCTTGTCATCTTGTCCGCGCTCAATCTGGCCGCCTTGCTCAATTATTTTCCGACGGTCAATCGGATTGTAGATGATTCGTTTCGCGTCTATATCCCCTATAACCTCCCTGAAGCCTTTAACCGCATCATTTGAGACAAAGGCCACTTCGTCAATCACCGAATATAGTTCTTTCTCATGCTTCGGAGTTAGCCACCGGTCATACCATCTGAACTTTGAAATATCTGTATGAACCCAAGAAAGATTGCGGGGGGCATATCCGAGCAGATCGCCATGAAGACGTAGCGCGGTACCCTCCATGAAAGAGACAGTCACGTCAAATCGTTCATTGCCCAGAACCTGGCGCGCCCTACGACTCTCGGCGAAGTCTCTCACCGACCGATAGTGCCTGACAATCCTGCGCCCCAGGTTGGTCCGGCCACGATAAACGGTTTTGACTTTCGTGTTTTTATTCAGTTGGTCGAAAAACGGTCCCTGATCGCTGATAAGAAGCAGTGTGACGTCATAACGATCGTAATCAAAGGCATCCAGAAGCGTGACGAGTACCCGTTCGGCACCACCGCCGGTCATCGATTCGTGAATGAACAATATCTTTTTCTTTTGACTCATAGCCTATCAGTCTCTGGCGAACAGGTCGCGGGTATATACTCGGTCGGCAACATCGTCGAGGTCGGACGACGAGCGGTTAGCCAGGATGGCGTCTGATCTTCTCTTGAACTCGGCCAAATCATTTACGACTTTCGATCCGAAGAATGTTGAACCGTCGGGTAGCGTAGGTTCATAAATAATCACCGTGGCTCCTTTAGCCTTGATTCGCTTCATCACTCCCTGAATACTCGACTGACGGAAATTGTCACTGTTGGTTTTCATTGTCAGGCGATATACCCCGATCACACATTCCTTGGTTTCGGGAACTGAAGATCCATAAATCGCACGCGAGGTATAATCATACCAACCCGCCTTGCGTAGCACCTGGTCAGCAATGAAGTCCTTTCTCGTACGGTTTGATTCGACAATGGCGCTTATCATATTCTGAGGCACATCGGCATAATTCGCCAACAGCTGTTTCGTATCTTTTGGCAAACAATATCCGCCGTAACCGAAGGATGGATTGTTATAGTGAGTACCTATTCGCGGATCAAGCCCTATGCCTTCGATAATTGCTCGCGAATCGAGTCCTTTAATTTCTGCGTAAGTGTCAAGTTCGTTGAAGTAACTGACACGCAGAGCCAGATAAGTGTTGGCAAAGAGTTTCACGGCCTCTGCCTCTGTCAGACTCATATAAAGGACCGGAACATCCGGTCGCTCGGAACCTTCTTTCAGCAATCTTCCGAACTCATAAGCCGCCTCGGTCATCTCCGGGACGACAGTTAGCTCAGACTCTTGCTCCCCGGGCATTCCGATTATTATACGCGACGGGTAAAGATTGTCATACAGGGCTTTACTCTCCCTTAGGAACTCAGGAGAAAAAAGAAGATTGAGCCTTTTTACTCCGCGTGATTCATATTTTTTATAAAGTCCCGCGCAGTATCCTACAGGAACCGTTGATTTAACCACGATCACTGCCGAGGGATTCACCTCGATAACATTGTCAATGACAGATTCCACGCTCGACGTGTCGAAACTGTTCTTGATCGGGTCATAATTTGTAGGAGTGGCGATAACAACGAAATCTGCCGCTCTGTAAGCGGCTTCACCGTCTGTAGTCGCCGTCAGGTTAAGCGGTTCTTCTTTGAAAAACTTTTCAATATACTCATCCTGAAGAGGCGATTTTCGCCGGTTGATCCGATCAACGCGCTCCGACACTATATCGACCGCAATAACCCGGTTTGTACGAGCCAAAAGCGTCGCAATACTCAGACCGACATAACCGGTCCCGGCAACCGCTATTGTATATTCATCCTTTCTTTCCATCGCTGAATTCTATTTTATTATCTTCCAAAAACCGCCATACCTACCTCCGACGCGCAAAATCTTACCTTGACGTTTTAGCATCTTTAATCTTTCATACATTGTTGAGTATGTCATATTAAATCTAACCATTAACTCTTTGTATGTCAGTCGTGGATTATCTTTAATCACGTCTAATATGTTCTCCAATTCTATTGCTATCGTAGTTTCTTTATTTGGTTTTATGGTTTTTCCTTTATTTGTTTTTTTATCGGCGGACTTACAACCTTTCTTATTTAGTTCGTTATCAACACCTTGTGCAGTGTCTTTGTTTGATTTTTCTACTACCTCTTTATTTGGTTTTTTCATATATTTTTCATTTCCAAATAAAGAGATTCGTTCAACAACAAGAAACGCTGTTCCGAGATGAAGTTGAAATTCCGCTTCTCCGTTGCCATTATTCTTCAATTCATTCTGAACCGATTGAACGCCTCGGCTATAGCGGTTTACATAACCCAGAACTTTCATTCCTTCAGCAACAACACCATTTCGATAATCGTTTACATAAGGAAAATTTTCCGGAGTTGCCTTTCCATAAAGTCCGCCGGGATTCATTATTTCTATACGATCATCATATTGATAAAACTGAACAGGTCCATTACTTTCGTAATCACGATGACAGATGGCATTCATCAATAGTTCGCGAGTAGCCCAATGTGGATAATCTACTCGCATTTCTTCCCTTAATGCCGAAACCGGAATCGGTCGGCGATTGGTAATCGATGTATCGACAAAAGTATCAAGTTGGGATAGTACTTTTACCAAGTTTCCCGAAAATTTATACTCGTTTTTTATCTCATCGGCTCGTGTCAAACCTCCAAACCTAACATACTGTACATAACATCCCGGCATAAAACGTTCGGGCGCATTCCCAAACATTATTAGTCCTGCATAGGTGGGACAGTTGTATTTCAAATTAAAATAGCCCAAAGCCTGAAGCTGTTGTTCAACACTTCGTCTGTCTAATCTCAACACATCTTCAGGAAACGCTTTCGGTAAATATATTTGTTTGAATGCATTCAGATCTAAGTCATCAAGAGTCGCATCAAAACAAGGTAGCGCGTCAAATGTAAGCATTCTGCTCGTACGTTTTTCGAGTAAACGTTTTTCATCCGATTCGCTTGCTAAACATTTTCTTGGGCCGTTTCGTATCCACACTCTACCCTCATACCTGACGGGGGTAAACGGACATGGCTGCACCGTCACTACCGCAACTTCGCCATCAGGCAACTTCACTTTCTCAACCGTCATGCTAACTTGGGGTTGGAGTTTCCCATCAGTTTTAATTCCACCTAAGTTTTGTAATAATCGGTCTGTTATCTTAATGTCAGGATTAACCATACCCGTTTTATCATCCGCTCCGATAATCAAAAAACCGGGGAGATTATGATTTGGCAGATCATTTGCAAACGCACAAATCGCCTGACCAAATTTATCTGTGTTGTTCGTCGATATTGTTCGCTCAATTCTGTCGCTCTCAATATCAGCCAGGAGCAGGGATACTTCTTCGGGAGTAAGCATTAACGCGAAAGTTTATAATTATGAGTGTATTGGTTCTTAATCTGGGCCAATGATGTTACAAAAATAATCATTTTTTTTCAAACAACAGGATTTCTCATCTTGCTTCGACAATGACCACGACAAAAGGGCGCGCCAAAAAACTTCGGCGCGCCCTCGCGATCTTAAATTTTCACAATTTCTGATTAAAGCACTACTTTTTCTGTCTTGGTTCCTTGACGGCGGATATAAAGTCCTTTTGTCGGATTTACTACCCTGATTCCCTGTAAATTGTAGTATTCAACCGGAGCATCTTCATCAGCCGAGATGACATCTGTCACACTTGATGAATAGGGAAGGTCAAACCGAGCAGCGAGAACAGCCCATGCTGAGGGAGCCGGTGTAGTAATATCTACCATCAACTCGAACGCCTTGTTTCCGCGTGCGCTTGCATAGAAAGCTCCGTTTGTGCTGTTTAGTGCTGCTGTCTGACATGACGGCACTCCTCCGCCGGTAATTATGTTATATTGTCCGTCGGGAAGATTGGCAACCAGCGTCGAGGCGTTATACTGACGAAGGAATACTCCAACCTGGGCATTCATGACGTAACCATAGACATAAACATATTCCGGATTTTTAAGGTCGGGGAATACCTGGAAATAACCTGTTAGACCGGTCTTTGCAACCGCCGAAGGCTTGTTCCAGTCATCATCGCGGCTGTCGCGCGCTGCAAGCCATTCCCCGGTTGTTGCATCAAGTTTAACAACAAAGCCTTCGCGCAGAGTTCCCTGAGTAGCCGTTACATATTTATCTGCATTTGTCGGGTCTGAGAAGCGAAGGTTGTACTGACCGCACATATAAAGTGAGTTACCGATCACCGACAGTCCTACGTTCTGGAGTGCATTCTTTCCTGCAACCTGTTCGCCCGGGAAACACTTGGCCCATTTTACGTCAAGATTCGAATCCGCGCTGAGCACCAACGGACTGATGATGTTCGAAGGCGAGAGAGTTAAATTCCCTGCTTTGAGAGTTTCATTTTCTGTTCCGACTATATAGCCTTGGACAAAAAGCTTTCCGTCGTTCCATACAAGTTTCTGACAATACGAGGCTGCACACTTTCCGTCAAGCTGGAGACTGTTGCGGTAATAACCTTTATTGTCAAGTCCAAGAAGAAGGAAATCGCCTGCTGTAGCCTGGCTGTCACCTGTCCAGTTGGCCGTGTTGGTGGGTGTCAGAACGACGGGATCACCTTCAGTTCGCGCGACAGTCACCGGGTTGCGATAGTTAAGAGCGATGTAGATATTACCCTGGTCATCAACCGTTCCTCCATAGACATTGAATACGTCGGCCCAGAACGATGCATTGTTACCTGATGCTTTCGGACCCGGTTCTGTCGAAAAATCAATCATGCGGTTCCATTCAATTGATCCTGTCGCCGAAATTTTGGTCACTGCCAGACGATAGTAGCGTCGATCACACTTCCAGTCGATTTCATATGGCGTACCGGTCGCATCGACAAGTGTAATATTTTTATCGGTCATACCATCCGTATGACGGACTTTGGCCACAGTGATCAGACCACCGTCGGATGTTACCGAACAGAAGCCTGAATTACTGGCAAAGTCTCCGCTGTTGCTGTAAACACACCAGAGTTTCTTGCCTTTGTCATCAGTTTTAAGTACCGTGTAGTTTGAACCGTATGATGAACCGGCGTTATAAAGAGCCCCTTTGAACAGAAATTCACCGGCATAGTTGACATCGGGAGCCGTTTCCGTTGTCCCATAGGTGCCATACCAATAAACGTTCCCGTCACTGTCAAGAGCAATGTCGGTTGACTGATCTCCGGCCGCAGTCGTTCCGTCAATAAGATTACCCCACACACCGACAGGGGCTTGAGCTGAAACGCCGAGAGCGAGTGTCACGGCAAAACATGTAAGTAAAGTTTTTTTCATTTGGATGTTTTAGATTATTAGTGTTTTTTACATCGCAAAATTACGGAAAGATAATAGGGCCCGAAATACCCATTTTTAGTGATTGTTTCCGCGTGATTTCTCAGACTGCCGCCCGGCTTCTTCTCAATTATACCGAAATCGCGGTATTTAGCAAAACTCCCGAAATAGCGAACTTTGTAATACAATAATGAAACGATCAATTATCACAACTATACTGTCTGCAGCCACGGTTTTTGCTTATGGACAGACGCTCCGCGGAACCGTGACCGACGCTTCTAACGGCGAACCTGTATCTTACGTCAACGTGGTGGCTGACCCCGGGCGTCATTACGCCGTCACTGACGAAAATGGCTCGTGGCATCTTAATGTCGCACCGGGCCGCTATACCGTTGTCTTTTCTTTTGTAGGTTATCGAAACGATACACTCGAAATCGTAGCGCCCGTCGCTGATGAAATCAAAGTCAGGTTGAGCGAAGAGACCCAGTTACTCAAGGAGGTTGTCATCACCGCGCGCGAAAGCCACGGAATGACAAGTTCTTCTAAAATCGACCGTGCGGCTATGGACCATCTCCAGCCAACGAGTTTTACCGATCTCCTTGAGCTTCTGCCGGGAAATATGTCTCAGAATCCTGACATGGGAAAAGCCAACACCATTACGCTCCGCGAAACCGGAACCGTATCTGCGACCGGATCCAAAACCGACACGGGCGACGATTATGCAATCACCTCGCTTGGTACTATGTTCATGGTCGACGGCGCTCCTATCAACAACGATGCTTCTCTCCAGAGCGTCCCGTCGTCGTCTTCTTCCGATCCTGAATCGAAACGAAATATCACCAACAAGGGCGTCGATATGCGTACAATTTCCACCGACAACATCGAGAGCGTCGAGATTGTACGCGGAATCCCGTCGGCCGAATACGGCAACCTGACGTCGGGCCTCGTCAATATCAAGCGCGTCAGAAAGGCAAGTCCTTTCACCGCCCGTTTTAAAGCCGACGAATACAGCAAACTTTTTTCGGCTGCCAAAGGCCTTTCTCTCGGCCGCCAGGTTCTTAACGCCGACATCGGCTATCTCGATTCACGCTCTGATCCCCGTGACAACCGCGAAAATTATAAACGGTTGAATGGATCGGTCAGAAGCTATCTCGCCTTCGGGAACGATCGTTCAATGCTCAGTGCAACCTGGAACATCGGAGTCGACTATACCGGTTCTTTCGACAATGTAAAACCCGACCCCGATCTTAACTACAATAAAATCGACGAATTCGAAAGTTCCTATAACCGATGGGCGCTCACCTCTGATCTGGCACTCAAACCGTCGAATAAAAAATGGATTGAATTCATCCGTTTCAATGCTGCTGTCAGCTATCAGCACGATCGTCTGACCCGTCGCAAACAGGTTGCACCCCAAAGAGCTTCGGTCGCTCCGACGAGTCTGTCCGAAGGCGTATCCGACGGCCATTATCTGTTACAGGAATATATCGCTGACTTCGTTAGCGACGGGCAGCCGTTTTCACTTTTCCTTAAACTGAGTGCAACGGGAAACCGGAAGCTGTCATCGCTGAAAAATGTATATAAAGCCGGCGTCGAACTGTCAGCTACCAAAAATTTCGGTGAAGGCCAGGTCTATGACTTGTCTCGGCCACTTAGTGCGTCCTGGACAACCCGACCGCGTGCCTACCGCGATATTCCGGCTCTTAACATCGTCTCGGGCTACATCGAAGACAACCTGACCGCGT
>CAYVXC010000030.1:0-17197 GCA_964454925.1 uncultured Bacteroides sp. | reverse complement strand
AGTATCGTAGGGTAAACCGGCCGTCAAAGTCATATTAATGTCGAGCAGAAATCCGAACAGAAAACCGATGATGAGTTGCAGCAGCTGAACCAACTCAAATTTTCGCCGAAGGACGAGGATCTGTCCTATTACAAGAACAAAATTCATTATGTAGGTATATTCACCGATAGTAAGCTCCGGGGCAAGCCTGGCTTGACCCGCGAGGGACATAACAAATGGTATCGTCGAAATGACGCTGCTACCAAGAGCCGACCGGACGCAAAGCGCCACTCCGAATGTCATAATAAAAAGTGAAACAACGAGCAGAAAATGCTGCCAGATAAAGGAAACAATCTTCTCTTTTGTACTCTGTTTTTTCATATATATTTTCGTGCATATCCGAATATGTGTCTTTTCCCCAACATAAAATTTAAAGGTCTCTCCTGCTTAATCGGCATCGAGAGACCTTTAAATTTTAACGCGCGTATTGATTACTTCGAAGCAATCGATGAGCTGACGGTCAGACGGGCGCGACCTTTGGCGCGACGACGAGCCAGAACCTTGCGACCTTCGGGGGTCGACATACGCTCGCGAAAACCGTGCTTGTTAACACGCTTACGGTTCGAGGGTTGGAATGTTCTCTTCATTGTATCGTTCTTTGTACGTTATTAACTAAGTTGAGTTTCGCTCACAATTCGAGGTGCAAATTTACGAATTAAATTTCTAAAACCCAAAAGATTGGTCTACTTTCTTTCGAAAGAGACCAATTATTTTTCTATTTTTAGGCTCGAGAAAAGGTTGTGAGCCCTTCTAAAGACCTGTTATCAGCCTATTATCCAATCAGTTCAACGCCGATACCCGGACGATCGGGAATCGTAACCTTTCCGTCAACAATTTTAATTCCGTCGAACAGGTCGTTTGCAATCAGAAGGTTGCCGTCAAGGTCGGCATAGTCAACCAGCGGAGCGAGCTGAGCGGCGGCAGTCACCGCACACGAGGTTTCGGTCATACAGCCAAGCATCACTTTCATGCCCATTGCTCGAGCAAGAGTAGCCATCTGATAAGCTTCGTGGAGACCGGTGGATTTCATCAGTTTGATGTTGATACCGTCGTAGGCTTCGGCCGCACGGCGGACATCAGGCAAACGCTGGAAGAATTCGTCGGCGATAATTGGCAGCGGTGAACGCTCTC
The DNA here is from genome assembly GCA_964454925.1 of uncultured Bacteroides sp. Lineage (GTDB taxonomy): Bacteria > Bacteroidota > Bacteroidia > Bacteroidales > Muribaculaceae > CAG-873. The sequence continues at coordinate 16,027 of CAYVXC010000030.1, read as the reverse complement.
GGAGCCAGGCAGTTTCTTCAATTTTTTCTTTTTCCATAGGCTGTTCTACAAACAGACAGTTACGCTCGGCCAGCCAGTGGCACATTTCCAAGGCCTTTTCTTTGTCATCCCAACCCTGGTTGGCGTCTACACAGATAGGAACATCGGTTTTAGAGCGGATGATTTCCACAAGTTCCTTATCGTTATCGAGACCCATCTTAACCTTCAGGACCTTGTAGGGCGCAGCTTCGTCAACTTTCTGACGAACGACGTCAGCAGTGTCAATACCGATAGTGAAAGATGTGTTCGGGCAATTATCGGGATTCAGACCCCAGATCTTATACCAGGGCTGACCCATGATTTTTCCGAGCAGGTCATGGAGCGCAATATCAACCGAGGCTTTCGCGGCACGATTGTTGGGAGCTACCGATTCCATATACTCGTGAATATCTTCGATTCTGAAGGGGTCGTTGAACTGAGCCAGATCAAGGCTGCCGAGGAATTTCGTCACTGAGTCAACGCTTTCGCCAAGATAGGGAGGCATCGAAGCTTCACCATAGCCGACGATTCCGTCACATTCAAGTCTCACCTGCACACCGGGGGTCGTGGTGCGCTGATACTTTGCCAGATTAAAAGCATGACGGAGCTGGAGCTCATAAGGTTCAAAAGTCAGTTTCAGCTTGCCGGTCGGATTGGCCGGTTTTGTGGCCATTCCGGGCGCAGAGAAACTCATCGGAGCCATAGCGACAGCGGCTGCTCCGAGAATAGATGTACGTAGGAAGTTTCTGCGATTCATATATTTTGTTTTTAAATTTATTACTTTGGTATAACCCGCTTATTTATTAAAATACCACGGATGGTTTCTCGCGTAGGTAATTCCCGGAGTTCCTTCGTTGCCGGCGATGCGGACGGCGTGGAGGAAAGGAGTTGTGAGATAGGATTCGCTTTTGGGATCGACTGAATTACGTTTCACTCTACCCGACGAATGTACGTAGTTTCCATCGTGATCATAAATAGCCACGTGAGTCACTTTACCGGTTTTTGCATTGCCGAAAAAGAGAAGGTCACCGGCCTGACACGTTGGCCAGTCTTTTGCTTCGATTCTCGTACCGGTCAAGGCCTGCTGGCTCGCATCGCGCATCAGAATGATACCGTTGGCGAGATATGATACTTTTGCAAGCCCCGAGCAATCGAGCGACTTAACCGAAGTACCACCCCAAAGATATGGAGTGCCTTCCATTGAATACGCTACGTCAAGAATCGTTTCGGGGTTGAAATTCTGTGCAGCCCAGACTTCGATCGGAGCAACATCGGCGGTATTGATCCACCCTGTCCGGCCGTCGGGCAACTTGATCTCGATTCGCTTCTTTGACTTGTCATATTTTCCTTCAAGAATATTGCCAAGAACAACATCGCTTACCACTTCGCGGACCGATGTTGTTTTTGAGTTCGCCCAGACACGGGTCTGATAGGGATTTGTGACGACTACTCGGTCAGCCTGACGCCAACGATTCATCTCGTCATTTGTCAGGGGTACAATTGAGCTATCGGTCACCCAGGCGATGTAACCGTCGGGAGTCTGCACGCGATACCATGAATCGCCTTTTTCAAGAACCCTGAGAGGCTGGCCCATGATCGCCTGCGAGGCCATTTCAGCCGCATGTTTGGGAGCGGTACGAAGACACGCGACCGAAATACGCGGTGTGGCCCATTCGGTATCGGGCATCACGGTCGTGTAATCCTGAGCATTGTATCCTTCCTCGGCCAACGCTTTCAATAGCTCCCGGTGAGTCGCATGGTCACTAATCGAGCCATAGACCGTGATATTCTTATTATCGGGGGCCGTAATAGCTTTAACCTGATATACCGCCTGGCGAGCATCGGGAGCATAGACCTTACCGATACTGTCAACGACTTCCTGGGCTGTTTTGGCGAATGTGGGAATTACACTTCCGGCCAATGCGGCCAGAGCTACAAAATATGTCAGTGCTTTCATCTCAAAAATGATTTCAATATTCTTATTTGTTTACTTCTACCGGATGAACGTCGTTCAGCTTGAGCGACATGTTCCAACCCGGATAGAAAAGATTGCCGCGGGTGGATTCAACTTCACCAAGCTGCGCGTCGACAGTTTCAGACCTTACGAAACGTTTTTTCGGGAACATCTCACACGAAACACCGTGGTTGGCGGCAAAACGGTGGGCATCCATTCCTTTGGAATAGAACGTCACAGCACGCGGATCGGTTGCAGGAGTATATCGGCCGAACGAGACATCGACGGGAACCCAACCGACTCCTTCAAAATAAACCTCGGCCCAGTCATGGAGATTCTTCTCACGGGGATGGAGCATCCATCCGCTTTCCCAACGGGCAGGAACACCGAGCGATCTCATCAGAGAGATATACAACAGGCTGACCTGACCACAGTCTCCATGACCTTCGCGAATGACATATTCGGGGATACAAGTGATAGTCGAATATTCTCGCGCTCCGGCCCAGGGATATTTGTGAATGATGTAGTCATAGACCATTTCACTCTGGCGGAACGGATTGGTCTCGTCCCCGACGATCGAGCGGGCCAGATCGCCGGCCTCGATGATATGGGGAGCCTCCGGCGAAGTATATTTTTTATATTCAGGCGATGTTTTGTCATAAGGCTTCATCTTTGCCAGAATCGAGTCGGGGTGGAAATATTGACCACGGGTCACAAACTCGGCCGTATATGAGAAGCGCGTCACACTATCTTTGACAACGGGCTGCGACATAAAAAGTGTCGAGTGGATTGAGCGGTCTCCCGAGAGTATATATGGATGTGAAGCCGCGAGGATATTAGGTGCTGTCTGACGTGCGCTCTCAAACGGGAATGGCATCCAGACTTTCAATGTATCTCCTTCAAGGGCCTCGTTATAGGGAACTTCAATCTCAAACGTATAGTTGACCGAGTGTGCTACGCCCTGAGGGTTCTTCCCGTCATACCAGGCCAGTACCGAATCAACGTATGAAACACGGGCCGGAGAGGCTGTCGAGCCACGGTATTTCCAACCGCCGTTCAGCTCGGGATTCAAAAGTTTTGCATTGCCTGGCGATTTACGGTGGACGCGGCGTTCACCGTCGATGACCTTCACTTCGATATACTTCTTCGCGGCCCACTCCTCGAGAGTAGGCTCGTCGATTCCATATTTTTCCTTAAAGATTTCGACCGCCTCAGGCCAAGTTATCCTGAAATCACTGAGTATGCGCGATTTGATAGCGGCAGCAGAATCAGCCTCTATCCACACCGGAGTTTCGGCGCTCGACGAATTAACGGCCGCCATCAGCGGTATTGCAAAAAAAAGAATCTTATGAAGACTGTTCATGGTAAAGAATGAGCAAAATGGTTTCAAAAATTCATGAATCGATTGGGTTTTCCAAATTTACGACTTTTTTTCGGAATATCGGCATTTCAGCTACTTAAAAAAACTTTAATCAAGAAAAAATCCATCCGAATTCCTCGTCCGACCCTCTTTTGGAATCATAAATGCTGATTACAATAGACCCCGGAGTGAAGTTCGTTTCACTCCGGGGTCTATTGTTCGTTATTGTTGGTTGAGTTCGGGCTTAAGCCATCGATACGATCACATCCTTAATCTGCTGACCAAGATTTTCAGCTTCCTCCATTGTCGCAGCCTCGCTGTAGATTCGGATAATCGGTTCGGTATTCGATTTACGCAAGTGAACCCAGCTGTTGGGGAAGTCAATTTTAACGCCATCGATAGTAGTAACTTTTTCGTTAGCGAACTTTTCTTTCACAGCCTCGAGAAGAGCATCTACGTCCAGATCGGGAGTCAAAGCAACTTTAGTCTTTGCAATTGCATATTCGGGATAGGTCTTTTTCAGTTCCGAAACCTTCTTACCCGACTCGGCAAGGAGAGTCAGGAAAAGAGCTACTCCGACAAGAGCGTCACGACCATAGTGGAGGTCGGGCAAAATTACTCCGCCGTTACCTTCGCCGCCGATAACGGCACCGATTTCCTTCATTAAAGTTGTAACGTTGACCTCACCGACGGGAGAAGCCTGATATTCGCAACCATGTTTGGCCGCTATATCGCGGAGCGCGCGCGACGAACTGAGGTTTGACACCGCGGGGCCGGGACGGCGCGAAAGGACATAATCGGCTATCGAGACAAGAGTATATTCCTCAACGAACATCTCGCCGTTTTCCATCACGATTGCAAGACGGTCAACATCGGGGTCAACAACAAAGCCAACATCGGCTCCCTGTTCCTTGATGACACGCGAAATTTCGCCAAGGTTAGCCGGGAGGGGTTCGGGGTTGTGAGCGAAATTACCGGTCGGATCACAGTTGATGGTTACGATATTTTCTACGCCGAGAGCGCGAAGTAACTGAGGGATGACAACTCCACCGACTGAATTGACTGCATCGACCGCAACCGTGAAGTTTGCTTTTCTGATAGCTTCCACGTTCACGAGATCAAGCTCAAGCACCTTCTGGATATGACGTCGGTTATAGGTGGTGTTTTTAAGATGATGTCCCAGATTATCGACATCGGCGAAAACATAGTCTCTTTCATTCGCAATCCGGAGAACTTCAACACCTTCGTCAGCTTTTAGGAATTCGCCCTTTTCGTTCAGGAGTTTCAAAGCGTTCCACTGTTTGGGATTGTGGGATGCTGTCAGAATCAGACCTCCGCAAGCTTCTTCCATCACTACTGCCATTTCTGTCGTCGGGGTCGAAGCCAGACCGATATTTACCACGTCAAACCCCATTCCACACAGAGTGCCGATAACGATGTCGAGTACCATCGGACCCGAGATACGTGCATCCTGGCCAACAACTATGGTACGGTTTTTTCGCGATGTCGTTCTTTCAATGAAAGTCGCATAGGCCGCGGTGTATTTGGCAATATCCATCGGGGTCAAAGCGTCTCCCGCTTTTCCGCCAATTGTTCCGCGAATACCGGAAATTGACTTAATGAGTGTCATTTTTAATATCAGTTTTAGATTGATTAGTATTTCGGATATGTTAGGGAAAGGAGAGATGGAGAAGTTCGAGGAGTGAGACTGATGAGAATCAGGTTACCTGCGGGAAGTATCTTACACTGTAAAGGAACGGAATGACCAAAACGGTTTCAGAATAGAACCCATATTGACTCTTGATGACAATATTTACTTCACAGTCAATCGGGAGGAACTGAAGTGGCATCTGAAGACCCGACCCCCATCGATAGGACGATTCGAGAGTATAGTTACCGAATCTGAACCATGCGTTTCCGCTTGTCAGATCACCTTCATTGCCGTCACCACTCGGAAGTACTCCGTTGTTGTAAAGATTGAGATTGTAACGGGTGAAACGGAAATAAACAATCTGTTCGGGTTTTGCATAAAGACCTTTAGTGCCGGGATTCAGGACCTGCATGTATATATTCCCGTCTTCATCCAGTCTGTAATAAGGAGCATTCGGACCCGTCTCAAATACAAAGTTAGTATCGGTCGGAATTGTATTGTCAACCCTTTGATCGGCCAGAAAATTATTGACTTTCTGAGTTTCGTCGTTCAATAATTCGGCATACGACTTTGTATCCTTACAAGAGGTGAAAACGGTCATTACCGCCATAGCAAGTATCGCAATAAAACCGGGTATTCTAATATTGATCGTTTTCATCGAACTTATATTAATAATTGTGTATTTCGTTATAAATATTTCAGCTTTATTTTTTGCCGTGTAGTTCATCTTTCAATATCTCAGCCAGGACCGGACTCTGATCGATGAAACGGGTCTTGTTCTCGTCAAGATGACTTTTGAAACGTTCGACACACTCATCCATTGTTCCTTTAAACTCGCCGCCGGCCGCATTTAAGTGACCTCCGCCGTTGAAGTATTCGGCACACAAGGTGCTGACCGGGAAATCACCGACCGACCTCATTGACACCTTTATATAATTATCTTCTTCTCTCAAAAAAGCAGAATAAAGGATTCCTGGAATTTCAAGCGGGATATTAACCAGCCCCTCGGTATCGCCTCTCACATAGCCGAAACGATTGAGTTCATCGCGGGTAAGGACTATCAAGGCGGCGTGCTGTTCCATGAATACATCCATTTTGTCGGCTAATGCATAACCCTGGATTCTTAGTGAAGATTCTGTCGCCGTCCTGAAAAGAAGCTTGTCAAGTCGCGCCTTGTCTGCGCCATACTCGATTAAACGACCGATAGCTGGGAAAATCTCGGGATCAGAAATATTATATGAGAAATTACCGGTGTCGGTCATCATTCCGGTCAGCAGACATTCAGCGGCCTGAGGCGTGATAAACTGACCCAGTCCACATTTTTCAAGGATTCTGAATAGCAGATAGCACGTCGAGGACGATTCGGGATATGAGAAAGAAATATCCACGAAATCAGCCGGCTCGAGATGATGGTCAATCAATACTTTTGTGCAGCGGGCACTTTCGATCACCGGCGCAAGGAGATCGGTGCGCGAAGGCGCGTTAAAGTCAAGAGCGATAAACAGGTCAGCTCTTTTCATCGTCGATTCCACGACACTCTTATAGCGGGTGTAAGGCATCAACCGGTCAAAACCGGGAAGGAAAGACAATGTTTTAGTCGGCTCGTCGGGTGTGATTACCCTGACATCTACCGAGGGATTTATCCTCATCAACACTTCACGCAGACCGAGTGACGAGCCAAGCGCATCGCCATCGGGAGACAGGTGACAAGCTATCACCACACGCCTTGAGCCACGCAACAGTGTCGTCAGTCGTTGATATTCTTCGTGAGTATTTCGTGTGAGCATAAAATCAGTGGGCAAAATTCGATACAAAGTTAACGAATCTTGCCCACAAATCTATTCTTCAAACAGGAAAAGTTGATACCGATTCAACTTTCTTTAATAAATTTTCACGACTTTTTAATCTCGTCGGTCCATGCGACCAATTTTTCAGGGGTCAGTTCGGGATGGTTGACTTCATCGAGCACTAATCCGACAAATTGACCATCAATTTTTGCGGCCGATTCTTCGAAGGTATAACCATCTGCATTAAAAGGCGCAATAAATTTAGCTCCGGTTTTTCCAAGTCGCTGATAGAGCTCACCTACACCATTGCAGAAAGTCTTTTTCATTTTTTCATCGCCACATCCGAAGATCGCGATTTTCTTATCTTTCAGATCCAGGCTTTCGATACCGTCAAGCAAATCATACCAGTCACGTTCCAGTTCACCGGCGCCCCATGTACTCGTTCCGAGAATAAGCGTTTCATATTTACCCAACATACTGGGAGAAACATCTTTAACATTCAGGATATCTGCATTGTCTACATCGAGAAGAGCTCCGATACGACGTGCTACGTCTGCTGTTTTTCCTGTGAGCGATCCGTAAATGACTGCGTACTTTTTCATGATTCTGTAAGTCTTAATATTGTTTCGTTTTAACGTTTTTGTTGCTGAATATTGAAGAGAGACAATCTTTTGATCCAATTCTTCGAATTTAAAACAACCTTGACGTGCATTGGGTTCACTTCCGCTCGGTCTCCATCAGTCAAGCCAACTATCCGCGTCAATAGATTTTTTATGAATAATCCATTAATTTTATGTACAGAAAAACACAATTAAAACAAGGTTTTTTTGTAATTTTGTACTCCAATAATCCAGACATACAAACATAACGAACGATGACCGATCAAAAACAAATCAAAACAGCCTTAATTTCAGTCTTTTACAAAGACGGACTTGATGAAATCCTCAAACTTCTTCATAAAGACGGCGTACAGTTTCTTTCAACTGGCGGAACACGCAAATTTATTGAAGAACTCGGTTACCCGTGTCAGGCCGTTGAAGATCTGACCGGTTATCCCTCAATTCTCGGAGGTCGCGTAAAGACCTTGCACCCCAAAGTTTTTGGCGGCATTCTGAATCGTCGCGAAAACGAAGGCGACCGCCAGCAAATCGCTGAATATGACATACCAGAAATCGACCTCGTTATCGTCGATCTGTATCCTTTCACAGAAACCGTTAAATCGGGTGCCGATCACCAGGCAATCATCGAGAAAATCGATATTGGCGGCATTTCTCTTATTCGTGCCGCTGCCAAAAACTATAATGACGTAGTAATTGTAGCCTCGAAGAATCAATACTCCGCTCTCCATGGCATTCTTGACATCCAGGGTGCAAAAACCGACCTTACTCAGCGCCGCTGGTTTGCAAAAGAAGCTTTTGCTGTATCAAGCGAATATGATTCGGCAATATTCAACTATTTCAATTCGACCTTTGAGACTCCTTCTGCTCTCCGTTTTGCTGTCGATGGTGAAAAGGCTATGCGCTATGGCGAAAATCCCCACCAGAAAGGCTATTTCTTCGGAAAGCTTGATCAGATGTTCGAACAGCTCCACGGAAAAGAAATTTCATACAACAATCTGCTCGACATCGATGCAGCGACAGCCCTCATCGCTGAATTCGAAGACACCACTTTCGCTATCCTGAAACATAATAACGCGTGTGGTCTCGCGACTCGGCCTACTGTTCTCGAAGCATGGGAAGCCGCGCTCGCCGGCGACCCCGTGTCGGCTTTCGGCGGTGTGCTTGTAACCAACCGACTGATTAACGCCGAAACAGCCGAAGCGATGAACAAGATTTTCTTCGAAGTCTGCATCGCTCCCGAATACACTGATGATGCGCTGACCATCTTGAAACAGAAAAAGAACCGCATAATTCTCGTTCAGAAACAACCGAACGTCTTCAACCGCGCGATCAGAACTTGTCTGAACGGTGCGTTGGTTCAGGAACGCGACTTGAAAATCGAGACTCCCGACGAACTCAAACCTATCACTGAGACTCTTCCGACCGCTGAACAGATCAAAGATATGTTGTTCGCCAACAAAATTGTGAAACATTCAAAGAGTAATGCTATTGTTCTGGCAAAAGACGGTCAGCTGCTTGCATCGGGCGTAGGTCAGACCTCGCGTGTCGATGCGTTGAAACAGGCCATTGACAAAGCCCGTTCATTCAATTTTGACCTCGAAGGCGCGGTGATGGCCTCGGATGCATTCTTCCCCTTCGCCGACTGTGTGGAAATTGCAGACAAAGCCGGTGTGAAAGCTGTCATCCAGCCCGGCGGTTCTGTCCGCGACAACGAATCGGTCGACTATTGCAACGCCCACGGACTCGCAATGGTTATGACCGGCTTCCGTCACTTCAAACACTGATAACGTTGATTTAACGAACTTTCTCCTAATTAATAATTTTTATCCGGATATTACACATGAGAATTTTCTCATTCATCAAAGAAATCGCCATTGACCTCGGCACGGCCAATACGATTATTATCCATAACGACAAAATCGTTATTGACGAGCCTTCAATCGTCGCCCTCGACAAACGTACGGACAAACTGATTGCCGTCGGTAAGGAAGCCCAGAAAATGCAGGGTAAGGAACATGAAGGCATCCGCACTGTCCGTCCCTTGCGTAAGGGTGTGATTGCAGACTTCAACGCTGCCGAGCTCATGATTCGCGGCTTTGTAAAAAAAGCAAGCACAAAGAGCAACTGGTTTACCCCGTCACTGAGAATGGTTGTCGGAATCCCTTCAGGTGCATCAGAAGTGGAAATCCGAGCCGTCCGTGACTCGTCTGACCATGCCGGCGGTCGCGATGTCTGCATGATCTACGAACCGATGGCTGCAGCTCTTGGTATCGGTCTTGACGTCGAAGCTCCCGAGGGCAATATGATCGTGGACATAGGCGGTGGTACGACCGAAATCGCTGTCATTTCGCTCGGCGGCATCGTCAGCAACAAATCTATTCAGATTGCCGGCGACGACCTGACTGATGACATTCAGAACCACATGAAACGCGCCCACAACGTCAAAGTCGGTGAACGAACAGCCGAACAGATCAAGATGCACGTTGGTTCCGCGTTGACCGAACTCGATAATCCCCCCGAGGATTATATCGTTCGCGGCCCCAACCAGATGACTGCCCTACCGCTCGAAGTACCCGTCAGCTATCAGGAAATCTGTCACTGCATCGAAAAATCCATCTCGAAAATCGAGACGGCTGTCCTCGGCGCTTTGGAACAGACTCCCCCTGAACTCTATGCCGACATCGTCAAAAACGGTATCTATCTCGCCGGCGGTGGCGCTCTTTTGCGTGGTCTTGACAAACGTCTGACTGACAAAATCGGAATCCAGTTCCACATCGCCGAAGATCCTCTGCTTGCTGTCGCGAGAGGTACAGGTGTCGCATTGAAAAATATCGACAAGTTCTCTTTCTTAATCCGCTAACGCTCAGCTCCCGAGGCTGACATTCCGACCGGGAAGTCCAAAGTGAAAGAGCTGTTAAACTTCTTTATCAGAAATTCCAAATGGTTTGTATTCACGGCCCTCATGGTTGTGAGTACAATACTTTTGGTCCGTAATGATCCCTTTCACCGGAATATCTACCTGACATCGGCCAACACCGTGTCGTCAACCATCTACGGGCTGGCAAATAATGTCACCTCCTATTTCAACCTCAGGCAGAATAACGAAGACCTCAACGAGCGAAACGCCCAGCTTCAACTCGAAGTTCTCGCTCTCCGCGAGCAACTGTTAAGGGCCGAAGAAAAAGAACTGCTTGATTCGCTGACGGTCAATCCGGACTACAGACAGTTTGACTTCGTCACGGCTCATGTCATCAACAATAGCGTTACGAAGCCCTACAACTATCTGACAATCAACCGAGGTTCTGCCGACGGAATCAAACCGGAAATGGGAGTGCTTGACCAAAACGGAGTTGTCGGTGTCGTAAACGTTGTCGGCGAACACTCCGCCCGCGTCATCTCGCTTTTAAATCCCCATTTCAGACTTTCGTGCCGGATCAAGTCAAACGATAGTTTCGGTTCCCTTGTCTGGGATGGTCAGGACTCACGGTTCGCCGTTCTTGAAGAACTTCCGCGACACACGGTTTTCAAAGTCGGTGACACCGTCGTGACGAGCGGCTATTCGGCTGTCTTCCCGCCAAATATTCCCGTGGGTATTGTCGAGTCGGACAACACGTCGCGAAATGAAAATTTCTTTTCTTTGAAAATCCGTCTTCTCAGCGACTTTTCGAAACTTAACAATGTTCAGGTTGTCATCAACTATCTCGCCGAAGAACTGAATGCTCTCGAACAGGAAGAAAAAGACATGCTCGAACACAACTAAGAAATAACCTCTCTCAAAAATCCGCGTTCAGGCCGTTACAAAAAATGCCAAAGGAGATATTAATAAACATAATAATACAGTTCGTTTTGTTAGTGATCGGTCAGGCCGTCATTTTCAACAATCTGGTGCTTTTCAATGTCGCCATTGCATTTGTGTTTATTTATCTCATCATCGGGCTTCCGATAACCACGTCGACCAATGCCGTGATGTTTACCGGATTTCTTCTCGGCCTCAGCGTTGACATCTTTCAGGACACCCCGGGTTTGAACGCGATGGCATGTACAATAATTGCTTTCATCCGCCGGCCGATCTTCCATCTATATGTTCCGTCAGATGAAGACCTGTCCGGAAGAAGAATAACGATCCAGTCGATCGGTACCCCGACCTATCTCAAGTATATGCTGACAATGGCCCTCATATACTGTATCGCGGTTTTCTCGATCGAAGCTTTTAACTTCTTTTCGATTGAACGGCTACTGACGCGCATCATCGCTTCTACCATTTTTACTTTCATTGTTTTATACTCCATCGACAGTTTAACCACCCGTCGCACCAAGTGAGAAAAGACTATAAACTCGAAAAACGCAAATATGTCATTGCCGGTTTCATCATTCTGATCGCACTGATCTATGGCTTCAAGCTCTATGACCTTCAAATCAATGACGATCGCTACAAAGAATCGGCCGACACAAATGCGTTTCTTAAGAAAACCATATATCCTTCGCGAGGACTGATTAAGGACAGAAACGGCAAGCTGATAGTTTTCAATCAGCCGGCCTATGATGTCATGCTCGTTCCTCGCGACATGAAATCGTTTGACACACTCGATTTCTGCCGGACTTTGAATATAACTCCCGAACAGCTTCGCAAAAGGTTTACCGACATGAAGGACCGCCGGCTTAATCCCGGTTACTCTTCCTATACTCCTCAGGTTCTTCTGACTCATCTTTCAGCCGAAGATTATGGCCGTCTTCAGGAAAAGCTCTACCGTTTTCCCGGACTTTTCATCCAGAAAAGAATCCTGCGACAGTACAACGTCAGTAGCGCAGCCAATCTTCTCGGAAATATCCGCGAGGTTAACGCGAAGGACATAGAAAACGATTCCTACTACTCACCCGGCGACTACACCGGTGACCTTGGGGTAGAAAAAAGCTATGAACCCTATCTGCGTGGCATCAAGGGTACGGAAATTCTCATTCGCGACGCCCACGGTCGTATTCAGGGTAAATATGACAACGGCTCTCACGACATCGCGCCTGTTTCGGGTCGCGATCTAACCTTGTCAATTGACATGGAACTTCAACAGTATGCCGAGTCTCTGATGGTCGGGAAGCGCGGAGCCGTGGTCGCCATCGAGCCCTCCACCGGCGAGATTTTGTGTATGGTGACCGCTCCCTCATACGATCCGTCGTTACTCGTCGGCCGTCAACGCGGTCAAAATTACCGTAAACTTGTCAACGATTCGACAAAACCGCTATTTGACCGTGCACTCATGAGTGCCTATCCCCCCGGGTCAACCTTCAAGCCAAGTCAGGGACTGATTCTTCTTCAGGAAAATATAATCACTCCGTCTACTCCCTACCCCTGTCACGGCGGATATATCAACGCCGGACTTCGAGTAGGCTGTCACCCCCACGGGTCTCCCCTTCCGCTCCAGCCCGCCCTCCAGACGTCGTGCAATGCTTTTTTCTGTTGGGGATTTAAGAATATGATTGACCGTCGCTCAAAATATGGTTCTTCTGCCAACGCTTTTGAAGTTTGGAAGAAACATCTTGTTTCGATGGGCTATGGTTATAAGCTCGGAGTCGATCTTCCAGGCGAGAGCCGCGGATTCCTTCCCAATGACCGGTTTTATAACAAGGTCTACGGCGAAGGTCGATGGAGCGCCAACACCATTATCTCCGTATCAATCGGTCAAGGTGAAATAGGCGCCACTCCCCTCCAGATCGCCAATCTTTGTGCTACGATTGCCAACCGCGGCTGGTTCATTACGCCTCACGTCGTGAAAGCTATTCAGGACACTGTAATGCCGGCCGAACTGATTGATCGCCGTTATCCGACAGTTGACGCGTCTTATTATCCGATCGTCGCTGAAGGAATGAGAATGGCCGTCACTGGCGGAACATGCCGTCGGGCCGCCCTCCCTGACATCGCTGTCGCCGGAAAGACTGGTACCGCTCAGAACCCTCACGGCCGTGACCACTCGGCATTCATGGGCTTCGCACCATACGAGGACCCGAAGATCGCCGTAGCGGTATATGTTGAGAACGGCGGCTTCGGCGCAACTTTCGGTGTTCCTATCGGTAGCCTTGTAATCGAAAAGTATCTGAAAGGGCATATCGCCGAAAACCGAAAGTACATGGAAGATCAAATGCTTTCAACGACTCTCCAATATAGAAAATAACTCATTCATCACTAATCCGATCTGTCATCATGCTTGCGCGCCGTATAGATGCAACCTCGATTTTCAAGAGCCTCGACTGGTTCACGGTCATTTTGTACCTGCTCATGGTCACTGCCGGTGTAATCAGTATCTATGCGGCCAGTTATGATTTCGATGACGCGTCGATGTTGAGTTTCGACGAGTTTTCAGGAAAACAGGTCAGATGGATCGGCCTTTCTTTCGGAATTGGTTTCATTCTTTTGCTGATCGATACACGGATTTATGAGGCTTATGCCTATCCTCTTTATATTATTATAGTAATCCTGCTGTTCATCACGCCATTCCTGGCACCAGACATCAAAGGTTCTCGTTCGTGGCTGGTGTTCGGCCCGATGAGTCTCCAGCCGGCGGAGTTCGCCAAGTTTTCCACTGCTCTGGCGTTGGCAAAGCTATTTGGTACATACGGGTTCGCGCTGAATGCCAAACTATCGAACTATGTCAAGGCGTTTGCAATTATCCTTATTCCTATCGCTCTGATTCTTCTGCAGAAAGAAACCGGGTCTGCACTGACGTTTCTCGCGTTGTTCTTCGTTCTCTATCGCGAGGGTATGAGCGGCTTGATTCTCTTCAGCGCACTCTATGCTGTCATCATTTTCGTAGTTGCGATCAAATTCACCGAGACGGCAGTCATGGGTATTCCCGTCGGTGAATTCTGGCTATTGGTGGGCCTGATGGCTGTTATCGTAGTGATGCTTCTTGTGAACCGGTGGTCGTCGAAACGTTTCGTCATCGCCCGAAATGTCATCGGATGGTTTGCCCTGTCGGGTGCTGTTCTTTGGATTCTGACAAACAGCTTTGATGTCGAAGTTCCGGGCATGATCGTGATGCTTTCGATCATCGGAGTTGCTGTGGCCTATTTGATTTATGAATGTCTGAAGACGAACTCGCCAAAGCTCCTGATTCCTGTTGTCACGGCGGTGGTAGCCGTCGGATTCATGTTTTCGGTCAATATTGCTTTCAACCAGTTACAACTCCACCAACAGACACGCATCAAAGTCGTGCTCGGAATCGAAGAAGATCTTAGGGGCGCGGGATACAATGTCAATCAGTCTAAAATCGCGATTGGCTCGGGTGGTCTGACGGGTAAAGGATTCCTCAACGGGACACAGACGAAACTTAAATATGTGCCCGAACAACATACCGACTTTATCTTCTGTACAATCGGTGAGGAAGAAGGTTTCTGGGGCACGACAACGGTCATGGCTTTGTTCATTTTCCTGATTCTGCGTGTCATCGCAATCGCTGAACGCCAACCGACGACATTCGGCCGGGTTTATGCATATAGCGTCGCATCCTATTTCATTTTTCATTTCTGTATCAATATCGGAATGGTTATCGGGCTATGTCCCGTTATCGGTATTCCCCTCCCGTTTTTCAGTTACGGCGGTTCTTCCCTGTGGGGTTTCACCATTCTTCTTTTCATCCTTCTGAGAATTGATGCCGACCGAAAACGAATCAAAACCTAACCGCGAAAACTCAAAATTATGTCTGAGATTTTAATTACGATATGCGCCCGTGGCGGCTCGAAAGGCATCCCCGGTAAAAACATCAGGGAAATTGCAGGCAAACCGCTCATTGCCTATTCAATTGATGTGGCAAAAGAATTTGCTGCAAAACACCACGCCGACATAATTCTTTCGACCGATTCTGACGATATTCGTCGCGTGGGCGAAAATTTCGGACTCGCGACCGACTATCGTCGTCCCGGTTATCTTGCCAATGACACGTGTGGAAAGCCCGATGCAATTAAAGATGCATTGCTATGGGCCGAACGCACTCATGGAAAGAAATATGACTATGTCATTGACCTGGATGTGACTTCACCAATCCGCACTCTTTCTGACGTGGAGAAATGTCTGGAGACGATCGCTTCCGATCCTGACTCCTTGACAGTTTTTTCGGTGAATCCTTGTGCCCGCAACCCCTATTTCAATATGGTACAGAAAAATGACGAAGGCTATTTTTCTGTCGTTCTTGGTGGCCGGTACACTACCCGCCAGTCTGCCCCAAAAGTCTATGACATGAATGCATCGATCTACGTCTACCGCCGTGATGCGCTTGACGTGGACGATCCGAGAGCCGTCACTAAGCGATCTCTTGTCTATGTCATGGATCATATCTGTTTCGATCTCGACGAACCATCTGACTTTGACTATCTTTCCTATCTTCTGGAAACAGGAAAAATCAAAATTTAAGAGATCGAAGATCATGAAAGGGCTGATTATAGGATTGGGCTCAATCGCGCGTAAACATATAGACGCAATTCGTTCCATCGACCCGGGCATCGAACTTTATGCGCTTAGGTCGGGTCGTGGCGGAAGCGACGTTGATGGCGTGGAGAACATCTACGAACCATTCTCTGATTGGGATAACTTTGATTTTGTCATTGTTTCCAATCCTACTTCTCTACACGCCACGACTCTCAAACGGTTAG
>CAYVXC010000029.1:0-17510 GCA_964454925.1 uncultured Bacteroides sp. | reverse complement strand
ACATTTTCAAAATATGTGGAGCAATTCCAACATCTTCAGCACCCATTACAAGTGCCGTCGGAACGGTATAATCTCCACGCGTATAATTGAAATCCGCTTTTTCCGACACTGCGACAACATTGTAACCGTTCTCTTTAAGGTATACGACGGCTCGCCCGAGATTCGATACACGGCAAACCGGTAAGGTATGAAGTGCGCCTGCCGAGGTT
Organism: uncultured Bacteroides sp.; assembly: GCA_964454925.1. Classification (GTDB taxonomy): domain Bacteria; phylum Bacteroidota; class Bacteroidia; order Bacteroidales; family Muribaculaceae; genus CAG-873. Next base: position 17,301 of record CAYVXC010000029.1, on the reverse strand, counting down.
TTTATCGCGTCACCACCAACACTGACACTACCATGGTCGGGTATTACTATAGCATCTACCCCACAACATTCTGCGGTTCGGGCAATCGCTCCAAAATTTCTTACATCAGTAATTCCATCAAGAACAACGATAAAGGGCAAGCGACCTTCCTCATAAAGCGCAGGAACGAGATGATCCAGGCGATGATAAGTAACAGCCGAAAGAAGAGCTAAAACACCTTGATGATTCTTTCTGGTGATGCGATTTATTCTTTCAACCGGAACCCGCTGTACAGAAATACGACGTTCTTTTATCAATGACAGCAACTCAGTTCCGAGATCGCTCTGCAGATCTTTCTTTATAAAAATTTTATCTATTTCTTTTCCGGCTTCGATTGCTTCAATAACCGCGCGGATTCCATATACGTAATCGGTAGGTTCCATAGAAAGTTTATCTTAATTGTTTTTAAGAAGTGCGCTTGCATTGGCCCGGGCAGCCGGATCGTCGGGATTCCCGCTGATCATCAATGCAAGTTCCGCAACACGTTCTTCACTGTTCAACATCCTGATATGGGTGTTTGTCATTTCGCCTTCATCCTCTTTGAACACTTTGAAATGACGGATGCCTCTGGCCGCAACTGTCGCAAGATGGGTAATGGTTATAACCTGGGTTGACTGAGAAATCTGAACCATTAGATCGGCCATACGGTTAGCAACATCGCCCGATACACCTGTATCAACCTCGTCAAAGATGATTGTAGGCAACTGCATCTTATCAACCATGATTGATTTAAGGGCCAGAATTACACGTGAAATCTCACCTCCGGACGCTGTTTTACCAACCGGCATAAGAGGCTGATTTTTATTAAAGGCGAATAAAAATTCGACTTCATCAATACCGGTTGACGATAATTTGTTCTGATTAAGCCTGACCTCAAATCTTATATTTTTCATTCCCATAGGAATAGCTCTTTCCTTGAGTTTTTCGGCAAAATCTATTGATGCTGACATTCGGCGTTCGGATATCTGCCGTGCAATACTAACAGCCTCTTTCTTCGCTGATCTTGCTTTCTCTTCGAGTTCTGACAGCAAGTCCTCGCTATTCTCGATTGTCTCAAGTTTCTTAGCGAACTCGTTTCTCAACCCGATAAGTTCATCACCGGTCGAAACATGATGTTTGGTTTGCAGAGAATATATATCACTCAGTCGTCTTTCTATTGAATCGAGATCCTCCGGAGTAGCTGTGAGACTACGGTCATATTCATTCAAAGTTTCGACAATATCATTTACCTCGATTTGGACAGTATCAAGTCGGTCTGCAAGGGACTTGGCATCTTCAACCATCTCACTTACTTTTCGCAACTCTGAACCAACACGGGAAAGCATCGACAGAACGTTTGTATCGTTCAACGACAACTCATTAAGTGCGCCTGAGAGATGAGCCTTAATCGCGGTCGAATTTACCAAAAGCTCCCGGTCGTGTTCAAGTTGTTCAAGTTCACCTTTTTTCAAATCAAGTTCATTCAGTTGCTGTAGCTGATAAGTTATATAATCGGCTTCAGATTTTGATTTCTTTATGGTATCGGCGGTCGTCTTGTATTCTTTTATTGCTGTCCTGTAGCGTTTGAATGCCGAGGAATATCGTTCGAGCAAGTCATTATTGTCGGCTAAAGCATCCAGAATCTCAAGTTGAAACGAACTGTCAACGAGCAACAGATTCTGATGTTGGGAATGAATGTCAAGAAGCATTTCACCGACCGTTTTCATAAGAGCCAGATTGACCGGCGTATCATTGACAAAGGCCCTTGAACCTCCCTTGGCTGTTATTTCGCGTCGGAGAATACATCCTCCCGTAACGACATCAATATCCGCACTCTTAAGCACAGCGTCGAGCGCAGAAAAAGATGAATACTCAAATTCGGCCTCGACAATCGTTTTACGGGAGTGATCACGTACAGTTCTGATTTCAGCTCTTTCACCCATCAGCAGAGACAGAGCACCCAATAGAATAGATTTACCCGCACCGGTTTCACCTGTTATTATATTCAATCCGGTGCCAAATTCTATTCTCAATCGGTCGATAAGCGCATAATTGCTTATTTCTAATGATTTGATCATTTTGTCTGTCCTTGTTTGATTTTTTCGAGCCTTGACTGTTCTGTCGGATAGATGTTCTGTAGAAGATCATAGACCTTAGTGCGTTCCTCGGCCGGTGCTTTTGAATAAACGTTTACGAGTTCATCGAGTTTAGCATCTTTAAACATCGACAGTCCGACACTCATAGGGGCAACCTCAAAAACCTTTTTCAGGTTGTCAAGCGAAGAAGTAATATTCCCTCGGCCTTTATCCGGCGAAAGCGACATCTCGTCAAGTCCACGTCGATGATAGGTATAGTAGAGGTCTCTTAAAGGCGATGTAGAAGCGTCGGTCCACGCGCTCAACACTGCACTGCGGTTTTTAGTGTCTTCAAAAGCTTTCCATCCGGGTGCTCCTGATGACTGGGCCATTTGCACAATTTCTTTCAGGCGTTCGAAATATGGCTCACCACCTTTCGGTGAAAAGCTGTCAAAATCGATAGCAAGAATCAAATATGCATAAAAATTTAGAATAGCAGTAAGCTGACTCTCCATCGAATTTGCCGAAAATACAAGCGGTTCGTTTTCCTGATATTCAAACTCGAGTTTGGTATCTTTAAAATTGATAAGAGTGGTGGTAAGAGACGCGTTATAAACGGGACGTGTAGATTGTATCTGAAGGTCTCCGGAGAATGTATTGTCATTAACCTCCTTTATAGTGAAATACAGACGGCAATCAATTTTTTCATTGGGACTGAACTGGGCATTACTGAATACATTTGTATTCATATACTCATTAATGGCAGTCTGTAAAGTCTCGAACACCGATCGATTCGTGCCTCCAACCTGGTCACTGTTAATTTCTACTTGACAGTTAAGTTCCTGGGCCTTAGCAATACCCGGAAATACGGCCGAAACAATCAGAAGAACTAATAAACTATATGTTTTCATAGAGAAGAGTGGATAAAATATATTATTCATCAATCAATTTTATGACTGAATCTACAATGTCTTTTGCAACCTCGGTTTTAGGTTTGAGGGGATATTCTTCAGTGTGACCGTCCTTATAAATAATATTGACTTTATTAGTATCAACACCAAAACCGGCGCCTTTATCGCGCAAGGAATTGACAACAATAGCGTCCAGATTCTTGCGGGCGAGTTTACTCAAAGCGTGCATCTCCTCGTTATCGGTTTCAAGAGCAAAGCCAATCAACAACTGATTGGCACGCTTCTTTTTACCGAGAGTAGCGGCGATATCGGGGTTCTTTATCAGACGGATATTTTCAATTCCATCCTCCTCTCGCTTTATTTTCTTATCGTGACACTCAGCCGGAGCATAATCAGCCACGGCGGCAGCCATAATCGCCACGTCTGCATCGTCAAACGCGCACTCAGCGGCCGCGAGCATTTCCCGTGCAGAAACAACGTTAATGACTTTGACCTTCTCAGACACCTTTAAACCTGACACGGGACCGGAGATCAGAGTAACATCCGCACCACGGGCTGCACATTCATCTGCTATAGCATATCCCATTTTCCCTGAAGAATAATTCCCGATGAATCTGACGGGATCAATTCGTTCATGGGTCGGGCCTGCTGTAATTATCACTTTCTTCCCTATAAGATCGTTTTTTGAGGCAAAGAACGATGAAAGAACAGCCACAATATCTTCCGGTTCAGCCATACGGCCTTTTCCTACAAGGTGGCTTGCCAGCTCTCCTTCCTTACTTTCGATAATCAGATTTCCGTATGATTTAAGAAGTTCAATATTCCTGACAGTCGAGGGATGACACATCATATCGAGATCCATTGCAGGAGCCACAAAAACAGTGGATTTAGCCGAAAGATATGTAGTAATCAACATATTGTCGGCTATTCCGTTAGCCATTTTCGCTATCGTCGAGGCTGTAGCGGGAGCAATGACCATAGCGTCGGCCCATAGTCCCAGATCAACATGTGAATGCCATTCACCCGTATTTGCAGTAAAAAATTCGCTTACAACAGGTTTACCGCTCAATGCCGATAATGTAACGGGAGTTATGAATTGTTTTCCATTTGGCGTAATAACGACCTGTACTTCAGCTCCGGCTTTAATAAGAAGTCTAAGCAAAAATACAGATTTGTATGCTGCAATTCCTCCTGAGATTCCTAATATAATATGTTTTCCGTTAAGAGGACCGTGGTTGTCACCCATTATTTCTTGATATTTCCTAAGTTTGCCAATTTCACTCGATTAAGGATTCGTGTGAAAGCGGCTTTGGTATTCTCAGTAAAATCGCCCTGCATTATCCAGCCGTAGTAACCATGATCTCGAGCAAGGACATCTTCCGCAGGCTGACCTTTATACTTACCGAAATTAATTATTTCACGATTCTTGTCGTCGAAAATCAGACGTCCCATAAAATCTACATTCCGGTTCTGAGTCGAAAAATCGGCTAATCCGTCAACATCCGAAGGAAGGTTTTCATATTTTTCGACCTGAGCCAGAAGAACAGCCATAGTAGCTTCTGTGTCGCCGTCAGCAGAATGAGCCCGTTCGGCAAGATCTTTACCACAATAATATTTATAGGCAGCCACGAGATTACGAGGCTCCATCTTGTGATAAATAGTCTGGACGTCAATCATTCGCGCCTTTGAGAAATCAAAGTCTACCCCGACGTTTCTAAATTCCTGATCAAGCATCGGAATATCGAATCTGTTAGAGTTAAACCCGGCAATATCGGCCCCCAAGAAGAATTCAGCAAGTGATTTTGCAATCTGCTCGAACTTCGGCATATCACGAACCTGTTCATTTGTGATATTATGGACAGCGGTTGCTTCCGCCGGAATATCAATACCCGGGTTTATGAGTCGGGTTTTTGCCACGGTCTCACCATTCGGCATGAGTTTGATAACCGAAATCTGGACAATATGGTCTTTAGTAATGTTCAGACCTGTTGTCTCCAGATCAAAGAAAATGAGAGGACGTTTGAGTTTCAGTTTCATGTTTCTGATCTGCTATCAAAATTTGCCTACGGTCATCGGAACGAGAAGAATAAGCATTTCAGACGTATCGTCATCATCTGTCGGTCTAAAGATTCCCGGACGGGATGCATCACTCAGATAGATATTGATGTCATCAGATTTGAGAACATTAAGGATCTCAGTCATGTGAGAAGACTTGAAACCGATAATCAGATTTTCTCCGGTATAAGAACACGGAATTTCCTCGCGGGCCGAAGTCATAAGATTATTATCCTCGCTCTTGATAGTCATTTTATCAGGAGTGATATTGAATTTTTCCAAGCCATAGCCGGGATCAACAAACAGACCTATACGGCGAACCGAATTCAGCATCGTAGAACGATCAACCGTGAGGACAAAATTATTGTTCTTCGGAATTACGCGGTTATAGGGAGGGAAATTACCAACGATGAAACGGCAGTTGAAAGTATATTTTGAATTCTTGAACGTCGCGCTTTTTGAAGTCATCTTCACCTCGACTTCTTCTTCGGCATTGAAAACATTTTTAAGAATAGAAGCGGGTTTAGGGCCAACTATACACTGGGCGGTTACTCCGGGACGACGTTCGCGGTTGATATATCTCACGAGTTTTCTCGAATCGGTAGCAACGAAAGTAATCGAATCAGGCTTAACGTCGAATAAAATGCCGGTAAGAGCTGCGCTGTAATCATCGGTACTCGCCGCAAAAGCCGTATTTTCAATACCTTTTACAAATTGTCCGGCAAGAGCAGTGAATTCAACCGGATTTTCACTTTCATCGCGTGACTGCTCATATTTTGGATATTCGATACCGGGAATACCAACAAAATTATATTGTCCGCCGGCATAAGAAATAAGGACATTCAGACGTTCATCTACTTCAATCTTAACGCCTTGATCGGGTATCTCTTTAAAAAGTTCTATGAGACGACGGGCATTCATACAGAATGAGCCTTCACCCGAAGCGTCAAGAACCTGAATTTTGGCCGACAGCAAGTTCTCCACATCCATTGCCGTAACGGTCAGAATATCACCTTTAAGTTCAATTAGAAAGTTGTCAAGAATCTGGAGAGCATTTTTTGAGTTAATGACTTTTCCTACAGACGATATCGCACTGTGGAATGCCTTGCTGGGGACGTTGAATTTCATATAATTGGAAGAATATTTAATGTCAAAAATGAGAATGGAACCGGGTATTTAATTGTTGTCCTACCCTTCCGACAAAGTTAGCCATTTTTGCTCAAATATCAAAATAAGCCGAATTAATTATTTCCTTTTTTATAGTTAAGAATACATAACACCCGCAACAAAGGTTAAAAAGTCAGGCGTGGCTCCATTCTCACTCCATTGAAGCTCAATTCCGAAAAAAGTCTTCAGAATTTTACCTACATCAAAACCAATGCCTTCAAGCGATTTTCTTGCAAGGTCAGGATGACGACAAGGTTTCATATCAAGTCGTGCACACGCTTTCTCTTTACAAAAGCTGCAAGATCCGGCGAATGACAAGGCAAGCCCTTTCTTCTCACGCTCTTTTGACAATAATACTTTATGAACGGTATCTTTAACAAGCGTGTACACCCTATTCAAACATACGTCCATTGATTCATCCTTTAATGTCGGAATCCTGCAGACTATTACATCAATAGTTTCATAACTGTCTATAACACGCCCTTCAAACGGAGGGCAGGTCCACAACTTAGCGTAATTAGGACAAGCCATACACGCATCTTTACATCTGGTAACATCTAAACATGTCGATGATAGTTCGTCAAGACTGACAGATCTTTCAAGAACCTCAACCGACCTCAGATTCGGATTTTGATCAAGACAGTTTTTTATCTCCTTTTTCATATTGCCAAATATACGCAAATTTTTCAGTACCGCGAGGGCAAATGGGGATAATTTCGATTGGGTAGACAAAGTATGTCGTTTTTTTTTGCTAACTTTGAAACGATAAAACCTAAAAACATTTCCTGAATGAGTAAGCAATTAATGGATTTGAGGGTAATTGCCAATCACAGTCTGGGAGAACTATACAATCTTCTTGTTCTCAATCCGGTTAATTTTCAATTACTTCCTCCTATAGAACCCGGACAATTTGTTCAGGTTGCCGTTCCTGATTCAAAAACCACTTTCCTCCGACGCCCCATTTCCGTCAATAGAGTCACCAAAGATCGGCGCGAGCTGCATCTTCTTATCCGCAAGGCCGGTGATGGAACCAGAAAGTTAGCAGAAAGTGCCATTGGTGATATATTAAATATCCTTCTTCCACTTGGAAACGGTTTTCCTATGGACAATATGAAGGATAAACGTGTCTTATTGATCGGTGGGGGAGTTGGTGTGGCACCCCTACTCTATTATGGAGAGCAATTAGTGATTGCCGGCGCTAACCCGGTATTTTTACTCGGTGCGCGGTCGGCAAAAGATTTACTCTTACCAAGCGAATTTAAATCTGTGGCGCCGCTCTGTCTCTCGACTGAAGATGGTTCGGTCGGTGTCAAAGGATTCGTCACACAGAATCCGGCTCTTGATGCCGATTTCGACGTCTGGGCCGTATGTGGTCCTGCACCAATGATGAAAGCCGTCGCGGCAATGGCACGCGAACGTAACGTCGAATGTTATGTCAGCCTTGAGAACATGATGGCGTGTGGTTTAGGGGCTTGCCTTTGTTGCGTTGAGAAAACAGTGCGCGGAAACGTATGTGCGTGCACTCATGGCCCTGTGTTCAATATCAAAGATCTAACTTGGTAATCAGCATCCAAAATGGCAAAATTAGATGTAAATATCGGTGAGTTGAAGCTCAAAAACCCGGTTATGACCGCCTCCGGTACTTTCGGATTCGGTCTGGAATTTTCTGATTTGATTGATTTGAATCGTCTCGGAGGGTTCGTCGTGAAAGGCACTACGCTCGAGCCCCGGCAGGGAAATGACTATCCTCGCATGGCGGAAACTCCGATGGGGATGCTTAATGCCGTTGGATTACAGAACGGTGGAGTCGAAAATTTTGCGACAAATATTTGGCCCGCGATAAAGAAATACGATTCCAAAATAATTGTCAATGTATCCGGAGCCCAAATTGACGATTATGTAGCTGTTTGTGAACGTTTGGCCGAACTCGAGGGCTTGGACGCCATTGAGGTGAATATTTCGTGTCCCAATGTCAAACAAGGCGGTATGGCTTTCGGCACTACAACCGATGGTGCGGCGTCTGTCACTAAAGCTGTTCGCAGGGCATGGCCGCGTACATTGATTATTAAACTGTCGCCCAATGTAACCGATATTGTCTCGATAGCCAAAGCGGTCGAAGCGGAAGGAGCCGATTCTGTTTCTCTGATTAATACTCTACTGGGTATGGCAATCGATGTCCAGCGCCGTAGGCCAAAATTATCCACGATTACCGGAGGCCTCTCCGGACCGGCTGTAAAACCGGTTGCGGTAAGGATGGTCTGGCAAGTATCAAAAGCAGTCAAAATACCGGTTATCGGCCTCGGAGGCATTATGTGTGCAGACGATGCACTCGAATTTCTAATGGCCGGGGCAACCGCCGTTCAGATTGGTACTGCAAATTTTGTTGATCCATCAGTCACGATGAAAGTCATCGACGGTATCAACGATTATCTTGACCGAAATAATTTCAGTGACGTCCATGAGATCATAGGAATCATTTGAAACTAATTCCACTCTTCTGGAATGCTTCGAAATCAAGGTCCCGCAGTCCGCTTTCGGATAGTGGGACCGATTCGTTATAGTCATTCAGATAGGTCCGGGGCGTTTCGGTAAATTTATCTGAAACAACAGAATAGGTATTATCGAGATAAGATGATCTTACACCCGCAATTTCCAACAAAGTATGGAAAATGCTTCTTGTAGAAGAAATATTCTTAGAAGAATTAGCTTGTGCAGCGTGATACATCTCAGGATTATTTTCTATGAAATTATCGGACATCCAGATCATCATAGGAACATGGATCTGATAGAAAGTTGGCGTCGGTGAAGAATGTAGAAAACGTGAACGGCTGTCATCGAAAATATCCTCCCCATGGTCAGATACATATACCATGGCCGCGGAAACATTCTGATTATCGAGTGTCGTAATTACACTATCAAGTACCGCATCGGTATATCGGATCGTATTGTCATAGGCGTTGATCAAGTCTCTTCGATTTGCAACCGAGGCAGCCGAATTATTGTCTGGCGTAAAATATGCCATTGATTCGGGATAACGTTTTTTGTATTCAAAATGGGATCCGTATGTATGAAGAACTATGAAGAGTTTATTATTGGAAGATTTATCAAGAATATCTTTCATTGCCTCAACAAGATTCATATCTTCCTGGGGACCTCCGTTGTCGGTCAAAAATTTACATTTCTGAGCTTCGCCGCCATAAAAATCTATATATGAGTGATTACGTCTTTGATTTGAAAGAAACGCTGTATTATAACCTAAATCATTGAAAGCTGAAAAAATTGATTTAGTATATGCTACCGAATCGCCGAAAACCTCAGGTGTCAAATAGGACAACAACATCGGGACAGCCTTATGAGTCGTATTAATCTCCGTAATGACGCGACCGAATGTCACAAGATTCGACCGGTTTAAAAGGCGTGGGTTAGTCGGACGGTCATAACCGAACAACTCCCAGTTTCCGGCTCTTGAGGTCTCTCCGATAACGAATACGATCACCTCTTTTTCATCCTTACTTCGTGTCGACACCGGACGATAGCTAAATGTCTCACTTGTTGTATGATAATGCATTGACTCATTTGTACGCTTGATTGCCGTACCGAGATTCTCAATAACGTTATAGGGAAACAGCTCCCGGCGAGCTTTGAATCCGGGGACCGCAGCTTCTGAGATTATAAATAAGATAATGCCAAGTCCAAGAACATAATATGAAATTTTGCGGACTCGGTGAAGTGATGTATCTTCCGCCCTTTTCTTCTTTACTATCATAAAGATTCCGCTAACTATAGCTGGAAGATATACTAACAGAACCACAAAAATAGCTACTTTAAGATTGTCCAGCAGTTCAGTGGCCTCAGAAAAGCTCGTTGTCAGTACATTGATGTACATGTCAATAGCAATGATACTCTCTCCATATAGGAAGAGAAGTACAATCTGGAAAGCGCCAAAAAACATTACCGGGAAAAAATACATGATCGATCGCCCGACCTTTTTTGACAAGCTCATCAGAAAGTAATAAATTCCGAGAGGCACGAAGATGTTGGTCAATTTAGCCATAACCGAATTATACTCGGTGATAGCCAGACCTATATTTGGCAGCAATAATATCATGGGGAAAAGCCATAACCACAAATCCGGATTAATTATCTTTTCTGCCCAGCCTGAAAGTTTATATTTAAAAGATTCAGAATGCTTCATTTATAGAGAAATTTATTCCACTTTGGTGTTTGCCGATACCATAGTCGAGTCTAACATTAATTCTTTTTTTGAACTCCCAGCGATAGCCTATTCCGGCGTTTGGAAGCACATGATTCCATTTGAAGGTGGCAAACTCTGAAAATATCGAACCTGCACCTATCCAAAGTACAATTCCGTTACGACGCCATACCTTTTGCCGAAGTTCAAAAGTTATATCCATTGCATTTTTATCCCTGAACCGACCTTCATAATAACCACGCATATTGCCGCTACCTCCGAATGTCGGCATTAGACCCCAAGGTGTATTACCATAAGTAAAATTAGCGTGGAGCATTGTTGCCAGTACCCCGTTCTTCCAGATCTGACCATATCCACTCATGGTAATTTCTGACTGAGAGAATGCATATTTATTTAAGAGAAATTTCGGATTGAATAGCTGATCATACCTGATATACACTCCTTTATAAGCATTCAGCGGGAAGTCTCGGGTATCATATACGAACGAAAAACCTAAACCGGTGGTAAAAGTTATCGTGCTTTGACCATCAAGGAGTTCCGGACGAGACATGCGGGTCGCGTTTACATAGCTGAATTGAGCAAGCGGACCCAGAAACAGGTTTGGTTTTAACTGGAAAAGAAGATCTGCTTTTATTTGAGCTTGTAATCTTCTGTAGTTAGTTTCATTGGCATCATTCATGTCATTTTTATAACCGATACCCCAGAATTTATCCTTGAAAGAATAGAAGTAAACGTCGTAGTTAATACGATACAAATCATGTTTAAAAATCGTATAGCCCTCTACTCCAACCTTGTATAACTGACCGGTCGTCACGTCCAATTTGAGAGCAATATTGGAAGGAGGTGTCAACGAATCGGGCAACCCGTCAGCGCCACGTTCCGTATAATATTTCCCTGAACCAACCAATCCGATTCCGAAACCTGATTCACTCGAATAATGAGGGCCACCGATAAAACTGATGTCCAGTTTCTTTTCCGGATGATCAACATTTGCTTGTCCAAAATAGTCAATCACCTTATTGATCAGTCCCTTTTTCATTTCGACAGAATCTGAGCTAACAGGCTCTGTCGCAGTAAGCCGGCCAACTGAAATGATTAGAAATATATATGTTAATACTCGTCTGAACATTGAGGAGAATAATATCTTGATTATCTGATAATTTTACCGTTAGGGGTTCGCTCAATCTTTTCGACCTTTACCACTGTCTTAGGACAGATCCTGGGATCAATAACCGACAGGAGACACTTTATAACACTATCGGTTTCATAGTCGAGATCGATAACAAGCTCGGGAACGCTACCCCATTTCTCATCTCCTTTAGAACGGATAACAATATGACCTTCAAGATCGGGAAAAAACTCAATAATCTTTTCTTCAATCCTCTCCGGAATAACTTTTATTCCCCCAGAATTGATTACATTATCTGCTCTGCCTAACCATGCAAAAGATGTGGGAGTAAAAAGATCGACAAGATCATTAGTTATTATCCGTTCCTGTTCATAACCATGACGTTCTATTACAAGGCATCCGCGATGATCCAAAGAGAAATATATACCCGGAAGAGCTGTAAATACCGGTTCTGTGACTTCACTGACACGAGCCAGTGCCACGTGACTGGCTGTTTCTGTCATTCCGTATGTTAACCATGAATCTATGCCTGTTTTAGCCAGTTTTAATCTGTTTTCCTGAGACAGTGGTGCTCCGCCTATAATTAGATGGCGTATTTGGTCCTTATTAAAGCACTCAATAATATTGGGAATCTGACTGGGGACAACAGCAAGAAGATCTGCTGTACCTTCAAAAGAAAAAGTATTGGAGGGTGAGATCACATCCAGAATACCCTTTCCAACGAAAGATCTGACAGCCATCATTTTGCCACCGATATAATCAAGGCTAATCGGACAAACGTATCTCAAGTTATCGTCCAACCCAAAGAACTCAATGGTGGCTTGGGCCGATTTACGCATGTCGGCTTTAGATAATTTTATTTCTTTAGGATTACCTGTAGAGCCTGATGTATGACAAACTATGTAATCCTTGCTATCAAACCACTCTCGGCGGAAATCATCAATCGTCATAAGGGCTGCCATTGTTTAATTTGAGAATAACCTAAATTTTCTCCGTCAAGATAAATCGGTGACTCGAAGTTATTCAGATAAATCTGGCCTGTACCAAGTCCATGACGAATGGTCCATGCATCATTGCGGGAAGCGAGCCACTGAGCTATTGCATTTAGGCCGATATTTGATTCGAGGGCTGATGTCGCCCACCAACCTATTCCGAGAGAAGAAGCGACCTCAATCCATTGGTCCGCCATTGAGAAACCTCCAACCAGAGAGGGCTTAAGAATAATGTATGACGGGGCAAGATTTCCAAGCCAATCGATCATCCGGTCTTTATCCCACCACCGCTCAATCATATCTTCGTCCAAAGCGATATCTATCGGAGAATTTCGGATTACCTTTTTCATTTCCGCGGAATTTCTGGGCAACGGCTGCTCAATAGAATGGATATCAAAGATAGCCAGACGCTCAAGACGGTCTAAAACATCATCAGGACCAAAACAACCATTTGCATCGAGTCTCAACTCCAATATATCGGCCGGAAAAGATCGTCTGATAGACGAAAGAAGCGCTATTTCACTATCAAAGTTATTAGCTCCGATTTTAAGCTTCAAACATTTAAAACCAAGTTCGAGTTTGTTAGAAATCTGATTTTCCATCGATGTGATGTCACTCATCCATATCAACCCATTGATTGAAAATTTCTTCCGTCCACTGTTCCAAGCGTTCGGACCAAATGGGATGTGTAAACCTCCGTGGTTCAAATCGCCGAAAGCAGTTTCGAGACCAAATGCGATTGCCGAATTTTCAGGAAGATCTCTACCTGCATAATACTCCTCAATATGAGAACAGCAATATTCAAGATCCTTTTCAAAATTTTCGTAGCCTTTAAAAGAGGGCTGTAAAGAAGGAAAAACAGGAACTTCCCCTACTCCCGTGTAATCACCGTCTGTTACTTTCAGGATATAAGTCACCTTCTCGTGAAAAGTTTCACGGGACGTTCGAGCTGTAAAGGCGAACTTCAACAGACAGGGGGAATAGGTCGCTTTAATCATCAATCCGGGAACTTCGGGAAGCTGTCAAAATCAGGATCACGTTTTTCGAGGAACGCGTTCTTGCCTTCCTGAGCCTCATCCATCAAATAATACATTAGTGTTGCATCCCCGGCAAATTCCATCAGACCATGCTGGCCGTCAAGCTCTGCATTCAGAGCGCGTTTGATCATTCTTATAGCGAAAGGAGAACGTTTCATAATTGTCTCAGCCCACTCTACAACCTCGTCTTCAAGACGATCGAAAGGCACAACCTTATTGATCATACCCATTTCAAGAGCTTCCTGGGCTGTATACTGACGACACAGGAACCAGATTTCACGTACTTTCTTTTGTCCGACGCATCGCGCCAGATAGGAAGAACCGAAACCGGCGTCAAAGCTACCGACCTTAGGTCCTGTCTGGCCAAATCTAGCGTTTTCAGAAGCAATGGACAGGTCACAAATAACATTCAGGACATTGCCACCACCAATAGAATAGCCGTTTACCATTGCAATTACAGGTTTGGTAATTGAACGGATCGCTTTGTGCAGGTCAAGCACATTCAGACGCGGAATTCCGTCAGAGTCACGGTATCCTCCGCGACTCTTGTAGTTCTGATCACCACCCGAGCAAAATGCCTTATCCCCGGCCCCGGTAAGCACAATCACACGGATGTCGCCATGTTCCCGACAATATTCCATCGCATCGAGCATCTCTGTGTTGGTAAGAGGCCGGAATGCATTGTAAACCTCCGGGCGGTTAATCGTTATCTTTGCAATCCCGTTATATTTCTCAAATTTTATGTCTGTATATTCTTTGATGGTTTCCCAGTTTCTTGCCATATAGTGATTATAGTTTTAAACGATTAGTATTTCCGAGAAAACGTCTTAATATAGACGCATTGTCGCTGGTAGCTGTCTTTATTTCAAGCATCAGGGGTTTCTTCCTATCGCGATTTATCAGTTGAACCGCATCCTTAAGAGCTTGCTTATTCTCAGCAGAAATATATTCAAAGCCGGTAGCCTCAGCTAAAGCTTTAAAGGATATATTTTCAGATGAACATGCAAAATATTCTTCCCGCTCCTCAAGATGGCGTGTCGATGCAATAACTCTAAAAATATCACCACCTCCGTTATTCAATATTATTATTGAAAATCTCGAAGGGATATTTTTCAATGTTAAAGCACCAATATCATAGCGTGCGCTCATGTCACCGGTAAGCAGGACGGTAGGCCCTGAATAAAGCATAGCTGATCCGACAGCCGTAGAAGTAGAACCGTCTATTCCGCTTACCCCCCGGTTACATTCAATCCTGTGAATATGACGATAATCACAAAGCTGCAGATAACGAACCGCGGTTCCATTTGAGACATGTAGGTTTGTCTTTTTATCAAGACCACGAACAAGTAATTTCACGGCCGTCAGATCAGACCACTTTTCGTCATCCTCATTACAACATGTTTCAGAATAGATTCTGGCCCATTGTGCTTTATAAGACACGCCTGCGTACTTCTTAAACGGTTGAACCGCCGAAGCAAATCCTTGCATAAAAATAACCGGATCAACTTCAAAACGCATAGAGAGTATCTTAAAGACATCGATAGAACGATTTCGCGGACCTATGCCGATATGCCAATGTATGATATCGCGACTATCCCGAAGCCATCTCTTTATCTTTCTTGAAACCAGAGAACCTCCTATTGAAATGACAACATCGGGTTTCATTGACTCAAGAGTCTCCTCGCTACATGATGACAAAAGTCTGTCTATCATACCGAAGCCGCCATGAGTGTGCTGTAGATTAGACTGGGCTTCGTAGAAGACAGCAATATTGGGAATATCATTCAATTTATTGATCGATCTCGTCATCCGCTGGTCCGGTGGCATGAATCCGGCGACAATGAGAACACGACGTGGGGGTGTAAGATATTCTTTAACAAGTTTACGAAGGGGACCGGTTGAGATAGTAAGTTCGGGTTGAATTGATCGTATTATTCTTGTTTCGCAATCTTCTGAGACTACTTCAGTCGTTTCACCAAGAGGCTCGTCAAGTTGAATATTTATATGAACCGGGCCTTGGCGTCCGGCAGTCGCAGCTATGATTGCATCGTTTATCAATCGATTCGTGTGCCACACGAAGTCCTTCGATTCATAATCGGAGACTATGTCCACACTAATATTCACAAAATTAGCGAGCGCTTCAAACTGCCTGATTGTCTGACTATCATCCTGATCAATCCATCGGGCAGGCCGGTCAGCTGAAACAACTATCAACGGTATACATCTATAATATGCTTCGGCTACAGCCGGAGCATAATTAAGAAGCGCCGTCCCCGATGTGCAGATCAGAGCGACCGGTTTCCCGGACTGAATGGCCATGCCAAGTGCGACGAAACCGGCTGAACGTTCGTCAATGACAACATGAGGCGTCAGTCCGGGCTGACGTGAAATTGCTACAACAAGAGGAGCATTACGCGAACCGGGGCTGATCACGACATTTTTAATGCCATGACCCGACAACAATGCAGCAAGAATTCTTGCTGATGGCTGTGCAGACGTCCTCATTGACTGTCCGCTTATATTACTGCATATTTTTCAAGAAGACCGGCCATCTGTTCAGCCAATTTCTTAGCCTCTTTGCCGGCTGCTTCCGCAAAATCTGTACCGTTGGACGCATAGATTATCCCTCTGGAAGAATTTACGAGAAGGCCGCACTCGTCGTTCATGCCATAGTGAGCGACTTCTTCAAGACTTCCGCCTTGAGCACCTACACCGGGAACAAGAAGGAAGTGACGGGGAGCGATGGCACGAATATCTTTAAACAATTCGCCTTGAGTTGCACCTACAACATACATCATATTGACCGGTGAACCCCATTGCTGACTGCGTTTCACGACACGTTCGAAAACCCGATGACCGTTTTTATCGGCAATCATCTGGAAATCCTGAGATCCCTTATTTGAAGTCAACGCCAATAGAATAACCCACTTTCCGTCATAACCCAGAAAAGGAGTAACACTATCTTCTCCCATATAAGGGGCGACAGTGACAGCATCGACATCCATCAGTTCGAAAAATGAACGGGCATACATTTTCGATGTGTTTCCTATATCTCCACGTTTAGCATCAGCAATAATGAACTGATCAGGATAATTTTCCCTGATATATTTGACCGTATCCTCAAATGCGCGATAACCTTTGGTTCCGAGACTTTCATAAAATGCAAGATTCGGTTTATAAGCTACAGCGTATGGAGCGGTAGCATCAATAATGGCTTTATTGAATTCGAACAAAGGATTATCAAGTTTACGGATGTGTTCCGGCAGTTTATTGATGTCGGGATCAAGTCCCACGCAGAGGAACGATTTTTTGTTCTTAATGTTGTTTACAAGATCTAAACGTTTCATAGGTCAGCAAATAGATTGTTAAGATTTTTACAAAGCGGCCTCTTTGAGCTTTTCGGCATTTTCCGCTACTGTAAGATGGTCTATGACATCCTGAATGTCTCCATCTACGAAAGACTGGAGGTTATAGATTGTATAGTTTATCCGGTGATCGGTAATTCGACCCTGGGGATAATTATAAGTTCTGATTTTGGCGGAACGGTCACCGGTCGAAACCATTGTCTTACGTCGCGAGGCGATATCATCAACATACTTTTGATGTTCGCGGTCATAGATAAACGTTCTTAGGCGACTGAGCGCTCTCTCTTTATTTTTTGGCTGGTCACGAGTCTCAGTACACTCGATCAGAATTTCTTCTGA
>CAYVXC010000028.1:0-17793 GCA_964454925.1 uncultured Bacteroides sp. | reverse complement strand
TTTTCTCGGTTAGTATTCTTAACTTTACAGCCGTAACCGATGTTATTGACCCATGTTCCCGCGATTTATAACTTCCACCCTAATACTCCTGACTATCGAACTTTCGGCTTTCTCCGATACTGTCAAATATGAGATTCCTGACGGATTAATTTCACGGCTCGTTCTGACAGCAAAAACGAACGGAGGTTCATCATCAGTCACTTGGCAAACCGACCGCGGTTCATATTGTCTTCGATTGGACGGTCAGAAGAATGGTGAAATTGATGATATTCACGGGAGCAGTTATCGCGTATCCCTTCTCGACAGCCTCTCAAACGTCATCGACGAAAAGCGTGTCACACCGTCGGAATCATCTCCGTTTCCGTTCAGAATCACCATTGACAGTAAACGTCATCTAATTGTCACTACCACCGGAGACAAAACGATTATTCAGCTTGATAATATCGGGAATCCGGTCCCGGGTACGGAGATCAGCATTACCGGAGAGAAAAAGAACGGAATCGTCTATCATGACTGCAATATCGATTACCTTCCCCTACCAGAATTATTCGATGGCGAGATTCTCGAGGACGAACTCGGACATGGCGGCACATGGAGCTATCTGGACGCAGTAACCTCGAAAAGCGGGGACATTGTAATCGGTGGCAAATACAAACTGGAAATTATTCCTGATCCGGCAAACGACGGGTATTATCTGGCTGTCTATCGGGGAGGCGGAACGGTCGGAGCGCAACTATGGGAAGACGGCGCGATAAAGGCCCGTTTTAAACCAACCCATTTCGAAGGGCATTACGATATCGAGTGGTACGACGCCAAGAACGCTCTTATTTCTGACGATGTGAACGCCACATTTCAGGGCGACAATATCCTGGTCATTGAGTTCCCGGTCCTTGAGGCCTCGATCAGATTCTCGCGTCCGCTCAACGAATGATCGATCTTTCCGCCACAATCGCCGGACTACCGGCAAAACGCGCGCCTATCAGGTCCATTATCGTATAAACAAGATTATCGGTATTGACAGGCCGGTTAGCTGCCCGCCGGATTCCGGCTGCGCGTTCAGGATGATTCATAACGAACTTCGGCGATAGATAAATATAAAAAGGAATTGCTTTACCTACCGCTAAACTTTTCTCATCCCGGCCACGCGCATGTCCCCGATATTCGGGATCGGTTTCGTAAAGATCCTGTCCGTGATCCGAGAGGTAAATGACAACAGCATCCTCATTCGCGAATCGTTCGAAAATAGATTTTACGATCCGGTCGTTGTATCTGAGGGAATTGTCGTAGTGAGCGATTTCTTTCCGCTGATTGGCCGGAAGCTCGGGATAGTCTTTTTCCCGGAAAAATCTTTCTTGGACAGGATATGAAGTGCTATACCCGATATGACTGCCCATGAGGTGTAAGACTATCAGCTGTCTGCCCGACTGAATATTACGGTCGAGCAGTGGCAGAATCGCCTCGTCGTGCAACCGATGAGAGATACCGGCCATTCCGTCATTCGTAAATTCATATTTATCCGCTATTGAGGCTATCTTGAAAACGGGATTATCATAGATGCCTTTTGGTGACTGATTCGAGATCCAGGCGACCGGATAGCCCGACAATTGTGAAATTTCAATCCACGTCGGATGTTCATACCACGGCCGCGAATCATTCCCGTCATAAGTCCCGATGATTCTTTGAAGCGCGGCCATTGTGTGTGCGGCCGGAGAAACCGGGTCAGAGAAAACAACCAACGTGGAATCGGCGACCATCGCCATAAGTTTGGGCTGTGTCGGGCGCTGATAGCCATAGAGCTGAGAATGACTTCGGGAATGGGATTCTCCAATAATTACGATGACCTTTTCAGGCGAATCACTCTGATCGAGAATTAAAGATGGGTTCTGAAGAATTATATCGTGACCGATATCGATGTCGGCAAACTCAAGAATTTTACCATAAAGATTTGTGGTAGCCAGACGTCGCGGATTCGAGAAGAAAAACGAAATCAGGGAAGCCCAACAGAAAAATATCAGCCCAACGAACTTCAATCCCGTTTTTATATTGCGATTACTAACAGTTGCTCGGCTCAACCGCCGTCGGACAAATTTCAGAAGAATTTCGTTCGCCAATCCCCAAAAGACGGCTCCAAGCGCTGTACCGACAACCCACAGTAGAAATCGGGTGTTGAGAAATGACCCGATGAATGCTGCTCCCTCTTCGGGGTTTGTGGCCAAAAAGACACCGGCTAAATCAGATGTAAAGGGGTGACCATAGATCAAAAAGCAACCCAGATCAATAAGCCAATTTAGAAATAAGACGATCCAGCACAAAGTCAGCCAACAATATCCTATCCATTTTTTCAGACCCAGGAGAAACCGATAGACCGCGACAACAATCCAAGTGACTGTCAAGGCCCAGGCTACCGGCTCAGAAGCCAGCTCGACGAGCTGGAACAGTCCGCTCCCGTCATAACGCCACCTTATAAAGTTTATAAGCGGAACAAACAGGAGCAGAAAGAAAATTGTACCGAATAGTCGGGGGAAACACACAACCGGGGCAAGCACGAAACGTTGTGCCATGTCTGCGACCTTGTGTGTGTGACCCATGATATTTTAGCCGATTAGATTGGGTTATATCCCGATTCCTTTAGTATTTTGGAAGGGTCTGATACAAAACCGGGGCTAAGAAGGACTGACAGGGATGTATCGGGATGAGAATCAAGATAGGACTTGACTATTCGGTAGCCGATATATCTTACTGCACGACCCGGGGCATCCTGACTGATTATTCGGGTCACCGGTCTCGGATCGAAAAGCTCTGATTTGACTTCTGCATCGGTCGAATAGAGATACTTGTCGTTAACAAGCCGTTTCCACATAAACGTTTCGTGTTGTCTGATGTCCGCAAGTTGTTCGGTCGTAAACCCGAGGATCGGAGCAAGCCCCACTCTCGGATTAAGCCGTTCCTTGGCCACCGCAAGAGCCCCTTCACGGAGGAGCAGGGAAAGAACCGACGTATTTTCTGATTCACTGAACGGATATGTAGTTCCGATCATAGCCTCCGATATATCTACTGTAATCATGTCGCGGGTCTTGAGCCGACGTTTGTATTCGGGCCAACCGTTGTAAGCCTCGTTGAGCGGCCCGAGATAGTGATTGAGAGACAGAAAAAGTACAGTATCAACCAGGATGATGGATTTTTCATTTCCCCACGTGGCCGACACGAATTTTTTATAGGGGAAAACAAGCCCCTCTTTCTCCGATCGGGCAAGCATCTCTCCGATAGCAGCCTCTTCGGTTTCGAGTGACGGATAGAGCCGGTTAACTTCGGGCATGAATGCGACAGTCGCAGGCCAGGTCGACCACATCATCATAAGTGTATGATCGAGCGAATCAATTTCTGACGAAACGATCTGCCGGAATATATCAAGAGATTCCTTGTGACCGGTGAGAGCATCGGCCCGCATGGCGGAATCAAGGTCCACATAGCTTTCTATAACTTTATCAATGCGTTCAATTTCGACCGGATCAGATTCTATAGTCAAAGAATCTGATTCGTCAGACTTATTTCCGCCACATCCGGTCATTGTCATGCCGACCGAGAAGATCAAGACTATAAATAGGAAAGCTGCTCTCATAAATTTCTGAACTGAGATTAACTTAGGTCTGAAATAGGGTATTCTATAATTCCATTCTTATAATTTGGCGCGAAGTTACAAATTTTTTCGACCGTAACAATCAATTCCCGGTGTCTTTTTTCTCTCATATTCCTGTTAAACTAAATTTTATTGGGGCGCCAATCATTGTTGGGAAATTTTTTTTTAGTACATTTGCATCTGATATATCAAACACCATGGTTACCTCACTGATAAAGTCACTGCTCAGAAAGCGGTTAATTCTGTTGATTCTGATGTTGACGGGCTACCTCTCGATGGCAGCCGGTGACTTTGTTGTTGTCATCGACGCCGGTCATGGCGGACATGACTCCGGATGTGTCGGAAAGGTTGCGAAAGAAAAGGATATCACACTTGACGTTGCGAGTCGTCTGGCTAAGAAAATAAATTCTTCACTCCCCGGTGTCAAAGCGCTTCTGACACGCGACACTGACCGTTTCCTCACCCTCCAGCAACGTGCTGACATTGCCAACAAGGCTCACGGAGACCTGTTTATCTCGATTCACGTAAATTCGGTTGCCAAAGAATCACCCGGTCGATCGAATGTTTCGGGAGCATCGATCTATACGCTTGGACTCAGTAAATCCAAGAACAATCTTAATGTCGCTATGCGCGAAAACAGCGTGATGGAACTCGAGGATAACTACACCGTCAAATACAGCGGCTTTGACCCGTCATCTTCCGAATCATATATAATTTTCGAGTTGAATCAGGACGCCCACCTTAAAGAAAGTATAAGGTTCGCATCCACGGCCCAACGCCATCTCGTCAGGGATGCAGGTCGCCACGACAAAGGTGTGAGGCAAGACGGTTTCTGGGTTCTATGGGCAACAGGAATGCCTGCGGTGCTCGTTGAGCTTGATTTTATTTGCAATCCCGTGCAGGAAAAATTTCTCAACTCGGCTGAAGGACGCGAAAAATGTGCGACAGCTCTTTTCTCGGCGTTGAAAGAATATCATTCGACAGTATCAACCAAAACCGTGGCCGCCAAATCGGGCACACGGAATAAATAATCCATCTGAAAGAAAGAAAAAATAATATAATGAAAAAGATTTTCAACAAAGAAGTCTTAATCGGACTGTCTGTAATCATTGCTCTCGCGATTCTCTTTATCGGTATTCAATTTCTTAAAGGCGTCAATATTTTTTCGTCAGCTAATTTCTATACCATCACATACGATAACGTACAAGGGCTGTCAGTTTCGGCACCCGTTAATCTCAACGGCTACAAAGTCGGAATAGTCCGGGACATCGCATACGACTATGACAATCCCGGTCACGTCAACGTTGAAATCGAGGTCAACGATAATCTGAAACTACCCAAAGGCACTCAGGCATATATCGAGAGCGATCTTCTCGGAACTGCTTCGGTAGTCCTCCAGTTAGGAACCGAAAAGGATTTTTATGCCACCGGAGATAAAATTCCGGGTTCGATAAAAGCCGGAATGATGGATAACATCAGCGGTGCGATGGATAATATCCTTCCGACTGTCGGTACTATTCTTCCGCGCGTTGATACACTTTTGATGACGCTCAACACCATCGTCGCCGATCCGGCCATTCCCGCTTCTCTTAATAATGTGAATGCGCTCACCACCAATCTCGAGCAGGCAAGCCGTGATCTGACAGCCCTCCTCAGAACCCTCCCCCCTATCACCCGCGATGTAAAAACCATTACCGGTAGCTTTAGCGAGACTTCTGAGAACCTGAACGCCATGTCGGCTGAACTCCGTAACCTCCCGGTTGATTCGCTTATGAACTCGCTCCAGACAAGCGTAGACAATCTCAAAGCCCTGACTCAGCAACTCAACGATCCACAGTCGACACTCGGTCTGCTGACTCACGACCCGGCTCTTTACAACAACCTGAATTCGACAGTAAAAAGTCTCGATTCTCTTTTTACCGACATCAAGGCAAATCCCAAACGCTACATAAACATCAAAGTCTTTTAATGATGTAAATTCAGATAAATCACTTTGGATGTCGGCCATGGATTCTAAGGCAAAAAAAGGGACGCACGGTTCGTGTGTCCCTTTTTTAATTCAATGTTTTACAACGAGAATTTTAATAACTAACATTTAAATTCGATAGCTTGGCCGACATATCTCGAAGGGCAAAGTTGAACGTATTGAGTTCTTCTTGAGTGAAGCGACAAGGTCTCCCATTGACATTATTCCCATTGACGCGTTGAGAAAGCCATGCGCGACTCTTCTTGAAGTAGGTTTTGGCAATATAGGAAAGATTGAGCATGTCACCCACTTCCTCTAATTGAAATTTTATTGCATCGTCATATAATCTATCGACATCAGCCGTAAGTTTTGGGAGACGGGCTCCAACAAAATCTTCAACGAGTTTTTCTTCTTCATGGGTAGAGCAAGCATTCTTTATTTCTGTGGCAAGAATAAGGACTTCCGTAGATGTCGGATTTTTATCCATGAGTTTGCCAAGTTCGTTCAGTTTATTTTGTATCATAACTTCGTTAATTATTGCTATACTATTAAGGTGAGAGTAATTTTATTCTTTATTAAGATCTTCAAGGATCCTGTCAATTTCGTTTATACGGTCAAGAAGTTTATCAAGGTCTTTCTCGTATTTCTTCGGGTCAAGAATTCGGAATGCTTCCAGCAGAGCCTTCGCTTCCATCTTCTTATGAATAAGCTGTTGGATAAATTCTTTCTTGTCCATAACTTGTCTAATGATTACGATACAAAGATAATAACTATTTCGTTATTTAGCAAATCATCTTGGGTATATTTTTATATGCTTCATAAATTTCCACTCACATATCGGAGTATAGATCATGCCCGGCAGCCACTAAATGAGCAGAGTCCCGGCGAAGAAGGCCGGGACTCTGACAGTTATGGTGAGTAAGGTGGATTTATTTCTTCTTGTCACATTTCTTTTCACATTTTGTTGTGGCCTTGTCACACTTTTTGGTGCAGTCTTTTTTAGCGTCGGCAGCCTTGCAGTTCTTTTGAGCTTTTTTACAAGCATCCTTCTTGCACTCGTCTTTCTTACAAGCGTCCTTTTTGCAAGCTTCGCTTTTGTCGCACTTTTTGTCACATTTCTTTTCACATTTTTCGGTGCAAGGTTTGTCACACTTTGCAGTCTTAGCATCCTGAGCAAGCGCTGACATTGACATCGAACCGGCGAGAGCAACGGCGAGAACGAGAATAAACTTTTTCATATTTATCTGAATTTTTGTGGTTATTATTTCCATTATGTACTGTAATGCGAAGTTAACTCTAAATCAGGAAATACACAATATCCCTTTTGTTAAAAAAGCGAAACAATAAGAATAATTGCTAATGTTATAAGTCCTACAATAATTACAGGATTCCTAAAACCCACACTTCCGGCGCGAGTGTTTCCGGGAAACCACTTGCTTAACACCCATCCTGCAAGTCGCACACAGAGGTAGCCCGACAACATTCCCACCACTGCTCCGACCAAAAGGTCACCTGGATAATGGACTCCCAGATAAATTCTTGACAGGCAATTTATCAAGGCCCAAAAAAGAAGCCATAAGGTTAGATATCGGTTTCGGAAACCTAATGCAACCACCGAGGCCAAAGCAAAAGTATTTGCTGCGTGACACGACGGAAAACCGTTTGCTCCTCCCCGGTAATCTCTCACAATCAGAACCAGCTGAGACAAAGGATTTTCCAGATTTGTCGGTCTCAGACGCCCCACTAAGGGCCTAATAACCGAAGCGCACACCTGATCAGCGATTGCGACAGCAAGAACAATGGCAAGCGTCCACACTATAGCACGCTTCCATCCCTGATTCAAGGAAATCCAGTAAAGAAGAGCTACATACATCGGCACCCATACCCATTTCGAGGATATGAGCCACATGGCATCGTCGGCAAACAAGGAGCGGTGGAGATGATGCAGCGTGAGAAAAATACTCTCGTCAAGCTGTAAAATTATATCTGTCATCGGTTATTGAAATCTTTGTATAATTCCTGAACGAATGCTTTCGCCCGATTGGCATCCTCCGCCGACTCACCTGTTTCCAGAACTTTGCCGTCGGTGGTAAGCACTGTCATTCCATTTCCGGTAATTATCCCGAACCAATCGGGCTCGGTTATCCATGCGAACGCCGGACTCTCACCATTGAAGACATCGGAGCCAAAGCGGAAATCGTGAGGTTCAATGCCAACGAGTTTCAGAATGGTCGGGGCAATATCGCTTTGTGACGCCGGCCGTCCATATCTTCCGGGGGCTCCGACCAAAGCTCCGCCCGTGAATACCAGCGGAACGTGATGACGTGCCTTGTAATCCTCCAGTCCCTCGGGATAGGCTCCCCAGTGATCAGGTACTATGACAACAAGAGCATTCTTCCATTTGTCTGACTCTTTCAATTTCTCTATAAACTTTCCGAGACAATCGTCGGTATAAGCAAATGCGTTTTTACGCACATTATCAAATTTTGAGAACGGCACTTCAAACGGCTCATGAGAACTCGATGTCTGGATGACCGTAAAAACCGGTGTATCGTCCGACGGCAATTCGGAAATCACTTTTTCAAAAAGCGGTCCGTCATGAGCTCCCCATTTCGATAACCTTTCGCCAACCGGAAAATCTTTATCTGAAATAATTTCCTCAAAACCGGTAGCAACCAGATAGGCTTTCATGTTGGTAAAATCCGCATCACCTCCATAAAAATAGCGCGTTTTCCACCCGTTATCCCTTAGAGTACGGGCCAGTCCCGGCATATTTCCGAGTTTATTGGTATATCTCATCACCGAAGCTGTCGGCATAGCCGGATAACCGCTCAAAATAGTCGGTAATGCACGGTCGGTCCTAAAACTTTCAGCATAGAATTCCGTAAAAAGAACACCCTCCTCGCGAGCTATCCGATCAAGATTAACCGCTATTTCTTCCCCTCCCAAAGAAGGCATGAGTCCGGACGAAAAACTCTCAAGGATAACAAGGTATATATCGGGGGTAGATGTATTAAGCGTTACAACGGGTACACTATCCGTCGAAACAGTATTGACTAATTCGTGAAAGAGTTTCCCACTTTCTTCATCACTAAAAAAACGGAACTGTGAATCAAGGTTGTCTATATGGGTGAGAGAATACATTAGCGAGAACAACGGGTTGACCGTTGCCTGATTCAGTCTCATGTCTGTTGTGTAAAAACCTCTGCCGGTTGTCATTGTCGACACGGTCAGTCCACCACGGATAGGAATAATAAGACCGGCTGTAAGCAAAGACATGATGACTGAACATAGCACCGGTCGCCGACAGTAATCGGCCGGTACAGGCATCCATAACCATTTCAGGAAAAGGTAAAGGACAAATATCACAACGATAGCTCCGAGAAGCAGCAAGCCCTCGGCCCATAAAGGCAATGAAGCCATTGCCGACCCGGGGGAAGTGAAGAAATAGAAAAAAGGGGTTGAGTCCAACCGGAAGTTCCAATATGGAAACAAAGCCGCATCAAGCACAGTCGTGAAGCCCAACAAAAAAGCCACGAGCCAAAGATACCAGACCGAAACCTGTGTCAGAATCTTTCTTCGGGTCCAGACCGAGGCGACGAGTATGATTCCGGGGAGAACCATCAGATAACCTGACATGGCAAGATCCATCGGTAAAGCGTGCCATAAAATCGCGGGGAGGCTTGCCATATCCCCGAAGTGATAGACAGGTTCGATGATCACAAACGTTATTCGTGACAAGGCCATGATAATCAGCAACCCGAGCCACAAGATGAAGAAACGTCCCAGTCTCTTTTTCATATCTGTCAGGGATTGAGCTGGGAAGGATCAAAGAAATTCATAATATCGCGCGCCATTTCAAGGGCATGAGCTCCCGGTCCTGTTGGGTCGAGTTCGGCTGATTCGGCATAAAGAGTCATAGCCCGCGCACGATCATCGTGTTTCCACGCTTCAACTCCGGCTAAGTAAAGTTCCCGAGCTCGTTTCAGCGAGTCTCCGGACGTTTCCATATTATTATTTTGGTGTTTTTCCATAATTGTTGTAATTTTGGACAAAGATACAAATTTTGCACGTACCAACCACCGTTACAAAACTCTTATTGTTATGAAATACCGTCTGTTCTTAGCGTCAGTATTCTCAGTGTTCGCCTTCTGTGCGTCTTGGTCGGCCAACCCGATGGCCACAAACTACACGGCAATTCAATGTGAAGGATCTTTAACTCCATATCCTACAAACTTAGAAATCATAGCTACACCCGATTCACTCACCCCCGTCTACGTCAGCCATGTCGGCAGACACGGCGCCCGTTATCCGGCCGGATCGATGCACTGTCTGACCCTTGACCGAGCTCTCCGGACGGCTGATTCAATCGGAACGATTACCCCGCTCGGTCGGGAACTTATGAAACTGAACAGCCAAATCATAGCCGCTTCCGACGGGCGCTGGGGCGCTCTTGATTCGTTAGGGATGGCCGAGCAACGCGGAATCGCCGAACGCATGGTCAAAACCTTCCCAACTCTTTTCAAAGGCGAAGGGACGGTCAATGCTCTTTCAAGTTATTCCCCGAGATCGATGATGAGCATGTTCTCATTCGTGCACCAGATGGACCGCATGAACCAGAAGATGACATATCTGACCTCGACCGGGAGACTCAATTCTCCACTGATGCGGCCGTTTGATGTAGACGAGGACTATCTGAAATTCAGGAAAGACAATGTTTCGGGTCCGGTTTACGATGAATACTTCAATGAAGTCTGCCCCCTAACAGCTATAACCCGTGTTCTCGGACGAGACTATCCCTTCGGAACAACAGAGAAAGCCAGGGATCTTGCAATCAATGAGTATTATGTCATAGCCGGACTTAGCGCCATGGGGATGAAACCCGAAATGAGCAAATACTTCACCTCGTCTGAAATGAACGCGCTTTGGTCGTGTTTCAATCTCCGTCAGTACCTTCAGAGAACGGCAACCACCGTTTCGACTATTCCGGCAGACATCGCATCGGCTCTGGTTCTCGATATAATTAATAAAATGGACTATGCAGTCAACGGTCAGAATCCGGCTATTGCAGACCTCCGATTCGGTCACGCAGAAACCGTCATGCCTCTCGTCTCGCTTCTGAGATTTCCGGGGTGCTATTATCTCACGAATTACTTCGATACCGTAGCGAGCCACTGGTGTGATTTCGATGTCGTTCCTATGGCCGCCAATGTCCAGTTCATTCTATTCAAATCAAATAAAACAGGCAACTATTACGTCAGAACCGAGCTGAACGAAAAGCCGCTTCAGGTCCTTCCCAACGACCCGCGTATTTATCTACCCTGGGGTGAGCTCCGCCGTTACATGATGAATTGTCTGCCTCTCCATCTTCAATAACCGGTCCTATGACTCTTTCTGCAATCCGTCAGTCGCTGATCAGCCGACTGTCGCCGACTGTCGGCGACCGAGAAGCCCGGGCGATGACAGGCTTGATTCTTGAATCGCGATGTAAAATAACCCCGGTTGATGTTGCCGTCAACCCTGACAAGATTCTTACAGACGTTACAGTTTCTGATTTGAATCGTATTGTTGACAAGGTTATCGCCGGCGAACCTCTCCAATATGTCCTTGGCGAAGCACCTTTCCACGGGCTAACAATAACCGTTGCTCCCGGGGTCCTCATTCCGCGTCCCGAAACTTCGGAGTTGGTTGATATGATAATTGATGAAGCCGACGGCCGACCTGATCTCCGGGTACTTGATGTATGCACCGGCTCGGGATGTATTGCTGTCGCTTTAGGACGTGCATTGAAATATCCGGAAGTAACCGCTACCGATATTGATGAAACAGCGATTAAAATAACAGAACTAAATGCACGGAATCTCAAAGTCAGACTGGAAACGGTAAAACGCGATGTCCTCACCGACGGCCTTCCTGACGGACGGTTCGATATTATTGTCAGCAATCCCCCCTACATTGACGAATCGGAAAAACCGACCATTGAACCGCGCGTGCTTGACCACGAACCGGCGAAAGCGCTCTTCGTCCCTGACGACATTCCATTTGTGTTTTATAAAGCCATCGCCAAACAGGCTTTTGAACAACTGAATCCCGACGGACGCCTTTACTTCGAAATCAATCCGCGCCATGTCTCCGATCTGAAAAAACTATTGTCTGACTTAGATTATTCAGATATAGAAGCACGACGCGATTTCAACGGACTCTATCGTTTCCTGATTGCGAGCAAATGAAAGTACTCAAACCCAAAACAATAACCGCCGAACAGGCACTCACACGGCTTGAAAGTCTTTGTGCTCGCGGCGAACATTCTACCGGCGAACTGCGCGAAAAACTTCGACGCTGGTCGATAGATCCTTCTTCGACTGATCAAATCATCGATTCCCTTACAAAACGCCGGTTCGTAGATGACCGAAGATTCGCCAAAGCCTATGTCAACGACAAATTAAGATTTGCCCGTTGGGGCCGACGTAAAATCGCCGTCGGTTTATCCGCCAAGGGCATCCCGGCCGACGTTTACAGGAACATTCTAACGGAAATCGACACTGAAGAATATGAAAGTATTCTCAGCGACCTTCTTATTTCCAAAAGCCGTTCGATCGCCGAGCCCAAAACATACGAAGGCCGAACCAAGTTATATCGGTTCGGCCTCTCGCGCGGTTATGAATCAGAAACAGTCAGCCGGCTTATCAAGCGGCTATTCGTCTGACTGCTGACTCACTTTTTGGCGGCCATTGCGGCGGCAACATCCGCCCGGAGAGCATCGTCCTGTTTGTCGCGGCTGAGGATTGTGCCGTCAGGACCAAAAAGGATGATACAGGGTATTCCGGAAATGCCATAAATATCGGTAGGAACGTTTTGTCCGTTCAGCCACGATTCCCAAGGAAGCTCGTGTTTAACGATGGCCTGTTTGGTATTTTCGGGTTCATCCCAAACAGCAACTCCAAGGACTTTGAGACCACGGTCCTTATACTCTTTATAGATATCTTTGAGGACAGCAGTCTGACGGATGCAGGGGCCACACCAACTTGCCCAAAAATCAACAAGGACATAATCGCCTTTACCGACAACGTCACTGAGACGATGTTTCACGCCTTCGTATTCAATCTCGAAGTCAGCGAACTTGTTTCCGGGCTGAGTTGCCATCTTATTTTTATTAGCTGTCAAAAGTTTCTGAACTCTTTTGTACTGACCGAGCGACGGATGTGACTCAACGAACGACTCAAGCTCTTTGGGTTCCATTTCGTATGCTTCGTCAAGGAAGAGCATATAGCCGACGGGGTTCGTCAGATTATCCATCATCGCCTGACGCCGGAATTCAGCAAAACGTTCATAGATTACAGCAGCGGTCTCCTTGTCGGGAGCAGCCTTGTATTCCTTTGACAATTCAACAGCTTTCGCCTCAATTTTGCCTAACTCCTTATTCAGATTACCTCCTGAAACCTGACGGTCGGTGACGTTATAGGTCAGATCGCCGGGTTCGAGAATCAGAGAGAATCGCGCACCGTCAATAAGCACACGTGCCGGGATAGCCTGACTGATGTCGCCGGTGAATACGGCTTTGGTGTCCTCCACAAGCACACTGTCGATTTTGTCGCCAGTATCATAATTGACAAGATAGGCCATAGCGCCTTCTTCCTCTTCAGTCAAAGGAATGGTTAGTTTATAGCTGTCGGCCAAGGCTCCGACCGAGGCAGTCGTTGCAAGGACTAAAAATAAATTTCTGAGTTTCATGTTTTATAAGGTTTTTAATTTAATCAATAACGTTAAAGCCTGCTTCGATAAGACTTTGGCGGAGCTTCTCGATATGCTCGTGATTGCGGGTTTCGAGGTCTATGCGAAGAGTACAGCCGGTAATCTCGTTCGAGCCGTTTGTTCGCTCGTGATTGACCGATATGACATTTCCGCCGTTTTCAGCAATTACGTTGCATACTCCAGAAAGTTGGCCCGGTTTGTCAGGCAGATTGATGATGAATGTATGGGTACGCCCGCTCTTGACGAGACCTCGGGTGATGACACGATTAAGAGTCGACACATCGATATTTCCGCCCGAAACCAGACAGACAGTCTTTTTGCCCTTGACCGGGAGTTTATTGAACATGACGGCCGCCACGGCAACCGCACCAGCACCTTCGGCAACGAGTTTGTGTTGTTCGAGTAACGCGAGAATGGCAGCGGCCACTTCGTCGTCGCTGACCGTCACGACCTCATCGACATATTTCTCGCATAGTTCAAATGTATTTGCGCCAGGTTCCTTTACACAGATTCCATCAGCAATAGTAGCCACTTTGTCAAGATGTTTGATCTGATGTTCCTTTAGAGATTCGGCCATTGAAGGAGCACCGGCAGACTGAACTCCGTAAACTTTGATTTCGGGACGAAGTGTTTTTATTGCAAAGGCCACCCCGGCGATCAGTCCACCTCCACCGATAGGCACGACGATAGCCTCTACATCGGGCATATCCTCGAGAATTTCGAGACCTATCGTACCTTGGCCGGCAATTACTTTCGGGTCATCAAATGGATGAACGAACGTATAACCGTGTTTATCTTTCAGTTCGATAGCCTTAGCATAGGCGTCATCATAGACACCGGGGACGAGACATATCTCAGCGCCATAACCTTTGGTTGCCTCAACCTTAGAAATCGGAGCTCCGGCGGGCAGACATATCAGAGATTTGATTCCGTTATGGGTCGCACCCAAGGCAACACCCTGGGCATGGTTTCCGGCTGAACAGGCGATTACTCCGCGGGCCTTTTCCTCGTCAGACAGCTGGGATATTTTATAGTAAGCGCCCCTGAGTTTGAAAGAGCCGGTCAACTGAAGATTTTCTGTCTTCAACCAGGTGTTGACTTCCGGATTGATTTTCGGAGCGGGAATTAACGAGGTATGACGGGCGACGTCCTTCAGAACTCGGGCGGCATTAAAGACTTCGTTTATTTCAAGACTTGCCATAGTGATATGTTCTTTTCGGTTTGGATAACTTCGTTGGTTTGTATTCCGCAAAATTAGCAAAAAGAATCAAAAATCACAACTTTGCTCCAAGTGCAATTGGCAAAAACGGACACAGTTTTGGCCATTTATTCCACTTTTCATGTATTGGATGTTTTTTTATGATTTATTTAGAACTAAAGGAGGTCCACCACCAATGTTTATGACTAATTTTGTTCCCCGAAAATCACCAACATTATTACGTTTATCTATGAGGAAACTTTTTCTCTCAACATTTTCTGTGCTTCTGTCAGCCGTTCCATTCGTAAGAGCGTCTGAGAATCCCACAGACACAGTTCTTCCACGCCTGTCACTCGACGAGTGCATAGCGGTAGCCCTGAGCGAAAGTCCTACCCTGAAAATCGCCGATCTTGAGATAGAGCGAGTAGACTATTCGAAAAAGGATGTTCTTGCCCAACTTCTTCCGACGGTTTCTTTCGGTGGCACCTACAACCGAATGATCGCGAAACAGGTGGCATATATGAATTTCGACATTCCGGGGCTGGGTGGCGACGATAGCAGCTCGCCTGACAACGAAACCCTCGGGCTCGCCGAAAAATCGCGCAGCAACAAAGACGAAGGTTTCAAAATGGGGCTTGACAACTCGTTTCAGGTCGGTTTCAATGCCTCGGTACCTCTGATCGCGCCCCAACTCTGGGCCTCGATGAGTCTCAGCGACGCGCAAATTGCCCAAAGTGTCGAACAGGCACGCGCATCGCGCCTTAACCTTATCAATCAAGTACGCGACGGATACTATCGTCTGATGCTCGCCCTCGATTCGAGAAAGACAATCCAGGAAAGCTATGACATGGCTGCTCTCACTCACGAAATCTATACGAAACAATTCAGTGCCGGAGCAGCGAGCGAATATGACGTACTGAGAACATCGGTAGCCATGAAAAATGTCGAGCCCGAAATCATTCAGGTCGACATCGCCATCAGGCAAGCCCGTCTTCAACTCCAGATCCTTATGGGGGTATCGTCAGACTTCAAGTTCGAGACGGTCGGTCGGCTGGCCGACTACGAGGGCACAATGTATGATGACATTCTCTCAATCGATACCGACTACTCGATGAACAGCGATCTGGTCATGAACGATCTCCAGATCAACACTCTCAATCAGTCTGTCAAAGTCGCCAAAATGGCGTGGTATCCCACCCTCGCATTGACCGCGAACTACAACTGGACATCGTCGAGCGACGGAAACCCGTTCCGGAATTTCAGATGGAATCCCTACTCCATAGTCGGGCTTTCGCTGAATTTCCCCATTTATCAGGGCGGCGCAAGATACAACAAAATCAAGCAAAGTCAGATTCAGGTGAATCAAATGGAACTGACACGCGAAAACCTTGAACGCTCAGTTGAAATACAAGTTGACCTGGCGATGGACAACATCGCTCTGAACGTGAAACAGATTTCATCTTCTTCCGAAAGTGTCCGTCAGGCAGAGAAAGCCTATTCGATAATGGAACAGAGTTTTGCAATCGGCGCCGCCTCCTATCTCGATCTTCGCGATGCGGAGGTTGCCCTGACTCGTTCAAGACTCGCCTATTATCAGTCAATCTACAACTATCTGACAGCCCGAAGCGGTCTACTCCTGCTCCTCGGCCGAGAATAATCATCTAAACCTCATTCGCTAACCCTTTTCCGTTACCCGATAATGAAATCAAATTTATTTTTCTTTCTGTCAGTCGCCACGACTCTCGTCATGACCTCGTGTGGTTCAAAGGAAGAACAGAACAAAGAAAACGTCAAGGAGGCCGAAGAACTCCCTCTTATTGAAGTCGACGTTGCCGGCAGCCGTGATGTTGCCCAGGCAAAATCCTACACAGCCAACGTCGAAGCCTTCAATTCAAACAATATATCGCCCTCGGCTCCCAACCGAATAAAGACTATCACGGTTGAAGTCGGCGACCCGGTGAGCCGCGGCCAGATTGTCGCAACCCTCGACAACTCGTCGGCCACTCAGCTGAAAGTCAATCTCGATCAGATCGAGCGCGACTACAACCGCGCGCGCCAGCTTCTCGAAATCGGCTCGGGGACTCAGGCTGCGGTCGATCAGGTGAAAGCTCAGCTTGACGCCGCCCGGACACAATATAACAATGTTATGGAAAACACCGTTCTCCGCTCGCCTGTTTCGGGAGTAGTAACAGCCCGAAATTATGACCCGGGTGACATGACCCAGTCGCTTCCGATTCTTACCGTCGGCCAGATCCGGCCCTCGGTGAAACTTCTGATCAACATAACTGAAAGCGACATCAGCGGCGTGACAAGCGGAATGCCGGTTGCTGTCACCCTCGACGCTTTCCCCGGGGAAACCTTGAACGGAACCATTTCGCGAATCTATCCCCAGGTAGACCCCGCTACCAGAACAATCGAAGCCGAAGTGATCGTCCCGAATCAGGACGGAAAGATTTTCCCCGGCATGTTCGGCCGCGTCAGCCTCGATCACGGATCGATAAACCGGGTTGTGGTCCCTGACCGCGCGGTTGTCAAGCAGACCGGTTCGGGCAACCGATATGTTTATGTCTACAAAGACGGAAAAGTGTCTTATAACAAAGTCACGCTCGGACAGCGCATCGGGACAGCTTACGAAGTAATCGATGGCGTAGCCGACGGCGACACGGTCGTAATCGCCGGCCAGACACGACTTGCAGACGGTGTACAGGCCCGACTGAAAAACTGAAATCAACAAAACTGATCACAACTCTAACGTATATTTAAGTAAGAAACGATGAGTATATACGGAAGTGCGGTACGTCGCCCGATCATGACAACCCTATGTTTTGTAGCCGTTGTCATCATGGGTCTGTTCTCGCTCAGCAAACTCCCCATCGACCTATATCCCGACATCGAGACCAATACCATCATGGTGATGACGGCCTATCCCGGCGCAAGCGCACAGGATATCGAACAGAACGTCACCCGCCCGTTGGAAAACGTCTTGAATTCGGTTGAAAATCTCAAACATATCACATCGAAGTCGCGTGAGAACATGTCGCTCATCACGCTTGAATTCGAGTATGGCAAAGATATTGACGTCCTGACCAACGATGTCCGAGACAAACTCGACATGGTCAGTTCCCAGTTGCCTGACGACGCGGAAAACCCGATTATTTTCAAGTTCTCGACCGACATGATTCCCATCGTGCTTCTGTCGGTACAGGCCGACGAAAGTATGCCCGGCCTCTACAAGATTCT
>CAYVXC010000027.1:12340-17910 GCA_964454925.1 uncultured Bacteroides sp. | reverse complement strand
GTACACAAGGTTTGTCCTCGTTACCGGCATAGTTGAACTGATAGAGCTGAGCGAGCACCCAGTAGTCGAAGGCGCGGGTACCGACAGCCTGAGCACGATAGAATTTCAAAAGGTCTTCGTCTGTGTCAGCCGGAATTGTAGCAGCTACAGAGTTGGCAGCGAACACCTGGTCATAGATATGATACCATGCCATAGCCGAGGGTGTACCGCTGGCGGTCGGGCTGGTAAAGCCTTCCCAGTAGTTGAAGTGGTTATAACCGATGTTTGCGGTAATCATATCGGGACCCTGAAGGTCGAGACCCATCATGATAGCGGGATAACCGAAGTCAAAGTGAGCATCGTAAACTGCGCCATACGAACTGAACGCGGCGAACACACCGGTCACGGATGCCTGAGCCATCTCGGGATTCT
The DNA here is from genome assembly GCA_964454925.1 of uncultured Bacteroides sp. GTDB lineage: Bacteria > Bacteroidota > Bacteroidia > Bacteroidales > Muribaculaceae > CAG-873. Next base: position 17,499 of record CAYVXC010000027.1, on the reverse strand, counting down.
GTTCGAGAGTGTTCTGCTTCTGGTCGGCGGTCACGTAGTAGCCGAGGTATTCGGTGTCGAGGTCCTCACACGAGGTGAGAGCGACAGCGCCAAGAGCCAGAGCGATATATTTATTGAATTTTTTCATAATTGAATTAGGCGATTTTAGATTTTTGACAAATTAGATAATCGCGATTAGAAAACTACTTTCAGACCGCCCGAAACGCAACGGATGGGCGAGTAGGTCGAGTTGTCTGATGAAACGAATCCCTGACGGGGGTCGAGACCTTTGCGTTTGCTCCAGAGGGCGACGTTTTCAGCCGAGCAATAGAAGCGTACGCTTTCGATGAAGGCTTTGCGTGTCCATTTCTGGGGAAGGGTATAACCGAAAGTCACGTTGTTGAGAGATACAAAGTTGCTCGAAACCAGGAAGCGGGTTGAGGTCGAGTTGGCGTTGCTGAACTTTGACTCAGTTTCCATACGGGGAACGTCGGTATTGGTGTTGGTCGGGGTCCACGCGTCGAGAAGATCTTTGTGGAAGTTCTGACCGATATAAGAAACCGCACCGGGGTTCATGAAAGTCTGATAAGAGGTATCAAAAATCTTACCGCCGAACTGGTAAGCGAAGCTGAGCGACAGGTCGACACCGTAAGCCTGAAGGGTTGTACCGAAACCACCGTATGCTTTAGGCATGATGTTGCCGGTAGCTTTGCGGTTGGTGTTGTAAGCCTCGGTATAGTTGGGAGTCAGATACTCTTCCTGCATGTATTCGTAGGTATATACCTGTTTTCCTTCGTCATCGAGTTTGGGGGTACCGTCAGCATTATAGACAGGAGTCTGCTTGTAGATAACGGGGTTGTTATCGGCATCGAGCATGATGCGGCTTGCCCAATAGAGAGCCTGACCGTTCTGGGCGTCAGTGATATACGTTTTCTCCCATTCTCCGGTATTGGCGTTCTGTGAAACAGTGTAGAAATTGCTCTTATTGATTTCTTTGGGATCCAGACCGTTCAGTACACCTGCATAGTCAACATAGAACATGTTATACATCGACTGACCTTCGAAGAAGATACGCGAGCCGCTGAGCCAGCCTTTTTCTGAGTCGCTGCGCCAGTTGGCGTTGCGGTTCAGGAGTCGCTGGTCGAGTTTGAGAACCTTGTTCCAGGCGAAGGTGATGTTACCGAATACATCCCAGGTAATATTCTTGGTCGAGACGGGACGGAAGTTGAGGTCGATTTCGATACCGCTGTTACGCATCGAACCTACGTTGGCGGGCATCGAGCGATAACCCAACGAGGGAGCGGTCGGGACGTTGAAGAGCATGTCTGAGGTCTGACGCTGGAAGTATTCGATGCTACCGTCGATGCGGCCTTTGAAGAAGCTGAAGTCGAAACCGGTATTGAAGTTGTTCGAAGTTTCCCAGGTGATGTCGGGGTTACCTTTGTAGTAGAGGGTACCGTCAGACCAAACACCGTCTGCACCCGAGATACGATACTGGTCGGCATAAGCGAGGTAGTTGGTACCGATACCGTCGTTACCGTTCTGACCAAACGAAACTTTGAATTTCAGGAGGTCAACGGCGGTTACGTCCTGCATGAATTTTTCTTTGGCGATGTCCCAGCCACCCGAGAGTGACCAGAATGTACCCCAGCGGTGGTTGGGGTGGAAGCGAGAAGAACCGTCACGACGAACAGAACCCATGAAGAAGTAGCGGCCGTCATACGAATATTTGGCACGGGCAAGGAAACCGCGGTGAACGAGTTCGCTCATGGCACCACCACCACGGATATCATCGATAGTGTTGTTCACAACCCATACGAGGGGCTGATAGAGGTTCGAACCGATTGCCCAGACATATTCCGAGTTGTAAGACTGGTTTTCGGCGCCAATCATGATGTCCATGTTGTGGACATCGTTGAAGGTCCTGTTATAAGAAGCAAGAGCCTGGAGGTTGATTGAACGGAGACGGCTTGCCTGCTGTTGAGCCTGACCCTTATAAGCGGCGCTTTGGCCATAGAGACCGTTGTGGAGGTAGTGGAGACGGGTGTTGTCAACGTGGTAACCGGCGGTACCGGTGATGTTCAGACCTTCGATAGGATTGATGATTGCATACCATTTGGCATCGAAGATATCCATCAGATAGTCTTCGCGGTTGTACTGAAGGTCACCGGCGGGGTTGGAGTTCGAATAAGAGTTACGCGAGGGTGTACGGCCGAAACCTTCGATAGGAGTAGAAGATGTACCGTAGTCGTAGATGGGTTTGTTGTACACCTTGTTCCACGCGATCTGGCCGTCTGTACCGCGGATGAACATCGGGTAGACGGGAGCGAGACTGTTGATGATATTGAAGGCGTTGCCTGTACCGGTGCTTGCATCAAGGTCCTGATCACCGGGAGCACCCTGGTTGCTATAGGTGTAGTTGAGGTTAGTACCGATTTTCAGCCATTTGAAAGCCTGGTAATCAACGCTGGCGCGGGTAGCGAAACGGTTGAAGTGAGAACCGGCGATAATACCTTCGTCGCCGAGGTAGTTACCCGATACATAGTACTGGATGCGGTCTGTACCGCCTGTGATCGAGATGTTGTATTCCTGACGGAGACCGTTGATAAGAGTGTTTTTGGTCCAGTCGTCGTTGATGAAGTAGAAGTTACCGCTGGTGTAACCGGGGGTTGCATAGGGGTTGAATTTGCCGTTGGCACCTACAACGTCCTGACCTTCGGGAACTGTCCAGGTCTGATAACCAATGCTGCTCCAGATGCTGTTGACTGCACTGCGATGAGCGGCTTCTGCATTATAATTATAGAAATATTCTCCGGTATTTCTAAGAGCACCATATACCATTTCGATATACTGGCGGGGGTCGCTTACAACGTCATAGTTTGACAGAGCGCGCGAGTTACCACCCCAACGCATGTCGACAGTAACTTTGGCGTTACCGGATTTACCTTTCTTAGTGGTGATTACGATGACACCGTTAGCACCGCGCGAACCGTAGAGGGCAGCCGAAGCGGCGTCTTTAAGAACGGTCATCTGTTCGATGTCGTTGGTAGCGATGGCGGAGATATCACCGTCGTAGGGTACGCCGTCAACAACATAGAGAGGCGTGGTCGATGCGTTGATAGAACCGACACCGCGGATGCGTACCGACGAAGAAGAACCGGGCTGACCGTTAGAGCTGAAGGTCTGGACACCGGCAATCTTACCCGACAGAGCATTGGTCACGTTCGAAACGAGAGCGTCTTCGAGCTGGGCGGCACTGATTTCGCCGGCCGAACCGGTATATTCAGCTTTTTTAGTCTGACCGTAACCTGTAATAACGACCTGGTCGAGGACTTCGACGTCGCTGGCCAGATAAACAGTCACTTTGTTGTTTGCAGGAACGTTGACCGTAGCGGGCTTGAAACCTACAAACTGCACACGGAGAGTCTTGACACCGGCAGGGACTGTGATGCGGAAATTACCGTCTACGTCAGTCTGCACACCTTGGGTGCTCTGTCCGGCATAAACCGATGCGCCTACAACAGGCTCACTGGTTTTCTCCTCGAGGACAGTACCGGTCACAACGCGACCCTGGGCCGAAGCCGAGAGGGCGAATGACAGAACTGCCACCAGTAATAGAAACAGCTTTTTCATACTAAAAACAATTAGACAATTAAGTGATTAATAAATGATATTCAATGTTTTACAAACCTCTATTGACCTTGGAAACCTATAAAACGGGTCAAATCAGATTCACAAAGGTAAACACTTTTCCGCGATTTTAAACACTTTCTACCAAAAATATTTGAATTTTAACATTTCTTTGTCTAAAGTAAAAAATCCGCTCAGACGCTAAACACCTATTTTTCAAGAAGCTCGACACGCTTTTGAAAGATATTTACCATTTAAGAAAATGTTAATTTATAAAATGGCTTTCGATTTTTTATAAATTCACTCAGATATATTAACAAATTAAACCTTTTCGAACCGTCGTTTTACTACCCGAAGCAGACTATTCGGGCAAAATGCTCGCCCACTCCCGAAATCCGCGGAAAACCGCCACCCACCCATCCCTTATAAATAAATATGTACGCGCGAGTGCCCGCCGCGTATATTATACGTATATTATATAAGTTATATGAGTTATATGAGTTACATGAGTTATATAAAACTAAAGAGCAGCCGGAGGCACCCCCCCTCAAAGAGCAGCCGGAGGCTGCGAAGATGATAGAAACCCCAGGTAAAACCTGGGGACCCAGGAGATACTCCCCTCCGCTGAGCTTCGGAGAAGCGATATAATGCGGAGAACTACTGCATATCCCGTTCGTCATACGTCTGTCCCGAATCCCCACACAGCTGCTTGAGCTCGGAGGCAAAGTCAGATCCAAGATGGTGTTCTCGTTGTCCTTTAATATAATTAATGATTGCCGGGGCTTCTTTTTCAGATGCACTCGCTGCAAAATACTCTTTCGCCCAACCATTGAAATGGGTGAACCGCTCGTCACTACGCATCCATGCACTTGAATGTGCTTTAATGGTTCTGACAAAATCAGAAAGTGCGACCGTTGGATGAAGATCGACCAAAAGGTGTATATGGTTTTGAATACCTCCTATCCTGATCAATCGGGATTTTGTGTCAGTGGTTTCTTTCCAGATGAATCTAAAAACATCTTCCAACAGCGACAGGGGCATTGTCATTTCTCGCCCTTTTGTACAGAAAACGATGTGATATAGTGCTTTTACGCGGCTCATAGGTGTAGTTTTGTTTCAAAATTACAATCTTTTAGTGTGGTGTGCAAGGTCTAAGGCATAATATCGCTTCTCCGAAGCTCGTTTTTTTTGGACGGCTCTGCTCCCCAAGTTAGCACTTGGGGTTTCTATCATCCTCGCAGCCTCCGGCTGCTCCTACTCAATCTCCGGCTACTCTACCGCAAACAACGCCCCATCCTCCGACTGCTATATCACTAACCCTCATCCGGCTGCTCTTACTCGATCTCCGCTTGCTCTACCGCAAACAACGCCTTATCCTCCGACTGCTATATCGATAACGCCTCATCCGGCTGCTCTTACTCGATCTCCGGCTGCTATATCGATAACACGTCATCCGGCTGTTCCTCATCAATCTCCCGACTGCTCTGAGAGTCCCGGCTACGATTTTTTAACCCGCGGTGCGTGGGTTATTTAGGAAGTTTTCGTAATTT
>CAYVXC010000027.1:0-12240 GCA_964454925.1 uncultured Bacteroides sp. | reverse complement strand
GGCTACGATTTTTTAACCCGCGGTGCGTGGGTTATTTAGGAAGTTTTCGTAATTTTGCAGACTGAACCAATCATTGATCAATTTTTGATTCCTCATCTCCATCATATAATACACCGTCAGAAGAGCCGCGCACGCCTCCGCATCCTTGCGGCAGTCGCTGCCATTGCGCTGATGCCCGCGGGCTATAGCCTCGGCCAATCGGACGTGACCGGGCTGACCGACCTGGCCGGAAGCGACACGGCCATCGCGCTGACCGACACAGCCGCTTACCGCCTACCCGAAGCCGCGGAGCCATCGCTACCCGCGGCCCCGACGCCCCCCTCGCCGACCCCGGCAAACGGACTCCGCATCGTCCGCCAGAAAGTCGACCTCGACAATTCGGTGGTGTTTTCGGCCAAGGACTCGGTGATTCTCATCGGGCGCGACTCGGCGTTTATGTATGGCACGGGCAACGTCCAGTATGGCGACATCAAGCTCGACGCAGCCCAGATCGAGATGAATCTCAACAACAACACGGTCTACGCGATCGGCACACCGGACACAGCCGGTGTGATGCAGGGACGCCCGATCTTCACCGAAGGGGGCACCGACTACGAAGCCAACACCATGCGCTATAACTTCAAGACGCGCAAGGGCATAATCCACGACGTTGTCACGCAACAGGGCGAGGGCTATCTCCACAGCGGCCTGACAAAGAAAGCCGATGACGAGACTTATTATTTCGAAAACGGGAAGTACACCACCTGTGATGACCGCGACTGTCCCCACTTCTATTTCCAGATTACGAAAGGGAAAATGCGTCCCGGCAAGGACGTCGTCACGGGCCCGACCTATCTCGTTCTGGCGGGGCTTCCGCTCCCGCTGGCTCTTCCGTTCGGATATTTCCCGTTCAGCGAGAGCTATCAGTCGGGTATCCTCGTCCCGACTTTCGGCGACGACTACAACCGCGGCTTCTATCTGAGCGACGGCGGTTACTATCTGGCTATCAACGACAACGTCGACCTGGCCCTGACCGGCGAAATCTATACTAAAGGCTCGTGGGGGCTGGCCGCACGGTCGACCTACGCCAAACGATACAAGTTCTCGGGAAATTTCTCGATGAACTATCTGAAGACCATCTTGGGCGACAAGGGCCTGCCCGACTACTCGAAGCAGACGAACTTTCAGGTGACATGGAGCCACAGCCAGGACTCGAAGTCAAACCCGAACATGAGTCTGTCAGCAAGCGTAAACTTCGCCACGAGCGGCTACACGCGCAATGACCTGAACGCATACTACTCGAACGCTTTCACCGAGAACACCAAGAGTTCGACCGTCAACATGACCTACCGCTTCCCAAACTCGAAGTGGTCGCTGTCGACATCGCTCAACGTCAGCCAGCGCACCCAGGACTCGACGGTATCAGTCGGATTTCCGAACCTCAACATCACGATGGGTCAGCTCGCGCCGTTCAAGCGCAAACGCGCGGTCGGTGCCGAACGTTGGTATGAGAAAATCAAGCTCTCCTATTCGGGCCAGTTCCAGAACTCGCTGACCGCCAAACAGAACGTCTTTTTCAAAAAGAGTCTCATCAAGGACTGGCGAAACGGCATGAAACATTCGGTTCCGATCTCGGCTACGTTCAATATCCTCAAGTATTTCAACATCACCCCGTCGGTCAATCTCAACGACCGAATGTATTCTTCAAAGGTCCGCCGGCAGTGGGACCCGAACGCGGCCGCCGAGGTGTGCGACACGAGCTATAGCCTCTACAACGTCTGGGACTTCAGCGCCTCGGTGAGCATGGACACCAAACTCTATGGTTTCTTCAAGCCGCTCCCGATTTTCGGCGACAAGGTCCAGATGATCCGCCACGTGCTGACTCCGTCGGTTTCGTTCAGCGGCTCGCCCGACTTCTCGTCGCCATTCTTCGGCTACTACGGGTCCTATACCCGTCCCAACTCCCAGGGCGACCCCGAACTGGTCCAGTACTCGATGTTTCCCAACACTGTATTCGGAATCCCCGGTCGCGGGAAAACAGGCGCGATCAACGTCTCGCTGGCCAACAACCTCGAGATGAAAGTCAAGACCGACAACGACTCGATAGGCGAAAAGAAAATCTCGCTCATCGAGAACTTCACGGTCAGCCAGAGTTATAACTTCGCCGCCGACTCGCTGAACTGGTCAAACATCAACACTTCGATCCTTCTCCGTCTGACCAAAGGTTTCAACCTGAGTCTCTCGGCCGTCTGGGACGTGTACACCTACCAGCTCAACAGTTCAGGCACGCCGGTCCGCGTCAACATTCCCCGCTGGAAAGCCGGCAAGGGCCTCGGACGACTGTCGAGCACGGGTACTTCGTTCTCCTACACGTTCAACAACGACACCTTCAAGCGCAAGAACAAAGGCAAACCGACTGACAGCGACAAACCCGACAACACCTCTGGCGCCATCCACGACCGCGACCTCGATGACGAGACCGACGACTCGTCGGGAGGCGGAGACATTGAACTCGACAGCGACGGCTACGCCAAATGGGCGGTTCCGTGGAGTCTGTCGGTCAACTACTCGATCGGCTATGGCTATGGAACCTTCAACTATGAAAAGATGGAGTACAACCCGAAGATTACCCAGAACCTCAGCTTCTCGGGCAACATCCGCCCCGCCAAGAACTGGAATTTCTCTTTCACGGCTTCTTACGACTTCAACACCCACCGTCTGGCCTACATGAACTGCAACATCTCGCGCAATCTCCACTGCTTCACCATGCGCGCCAGCTTCGTCCCTGTTGGTCCCTATAAAAGCTACAATTTCCATATCGGAATCAACTCGTCGATGCTGAGCGACCTCAAGTATGACAAACGTTCGTCGATGTCAAACGGCGTGACATGGTACTAAAAAATGACAGATGATTTCTCATTGAAGAGAATTTAAGGTTTTTTAACCCATTTTCACCCAATAAGTCTCTACAAGTTAGAAATAAAGTTTGTAATTTTGGGCGATAAACCGAGCCTCGGCGCTTGGCCTCCTCTTTCCTTCCAACTCTCGCCTCTCAACTCCTACCTCTTCACTCCAAGACTAAATTCTATTCCTAATTAACTATCTAATCAAAAAAGCATGAAAAAATCTTTACTTATTGCTTCTATGGCCCTGATGGCAACATCTTCGGCCCTCGCAGTTAAAGACGGTTTCACCTACGAAACCACCGACGGTATTTCGTGTAAGAACGTTTGGATCGATGACCGCACATCGAACATGTTCGGCTGGCAGGAACTTCCTTTCTCCGAAATGTACGCCAAAGCCCGTACAGCAGCACTTGCCACAATTGATGGGAAAGATAAGATCATCGTTGGTTGGTCAAAGACAATGGGCTACGAAGTCAATGGCGAAGAAAAATCTGACGACTTCGCCCACATCGTCGTTATCAACTTCTACAACGGCGCCGTCGAAAAAACCGTTCAGATGACATGTGACGGAGCTCCCGTCAAAGGTCTTCTCTGTGCCAACCAGGTTGGTTGTGACGACTTCGGTCACATCTGGTTTGCCGGCTATGTTGCTTCGACCTACAACAGCGAAACCAAGAAATTCACCCCGCTGACCGTCTATCGCGTCAAGGATATGGAAACCGGCGAATGTGAAAAAGCTGCCGAACTCGTTCTTCCCGAAGACGAAACCGATGCAGTAGGCCGTATCGACTACTGTGACCTCAACGGTGACATCACCCGCGAAAAAGCTCCCTGTACAGTCATGACCGTCCTCGCTGACCCCGCTGAAAAACCCTTCGTTCTCGGCTGGCGCTGCGAACAGGGCGAAAACGAATGGGTCGGTGCCATGGACGACTATGTATCGATGGCTATCGAAGAAACCTATCCCGCCGATCAGACCAAATGGGGTACAGCTCCCATGGTACGTATCGTAAAGAGCGAAGAATACGAAGCCAACCTTTTCTATGTTGACGGTTTCACCACTTGCCCCTCGCTCTATGACAACTCAGGCGCTATGCTCGAATCTTTCGCAAGCGCAGTTGACCTTGCTCCCGCAGTAGGCACAAACGGTGTTGGCGAATTCACAATCGCCGGCCGCAACTTCATCGCTTACTCAATCGCTCAGTACAATGCAACCCCCGGTTGTCAGGTCCGCGTTGCTGAACTTGGTGAAAATCAGGCATTCGAAGGCATGAAGAGCTTCTGGCTCCTCCCCACAAACGGTCTCGGCGAAGTTTCTGACGGCGGTACACGTATGCACGCTGTTGAAACCAAGATCTACAAAGATGAAAATGGTAAAGAAGGCGCTTGCCTGCTTACATACAAATGTAACAACGGTCTTGGCGTATACGCTATCGGTGAAGAAGGTTGGATCGATCCCGCTACCAACGGCGTAAACGACATCGTAGCTGACGAAGACCTCAACGCTCCCGTTGAATACTTCAACCTGAACGGTGTTTCGGTTGACGGTAAGAACCTCCCCGCCGGTCTCTACATCACCCGCCAGGGCTCGAAAGTCAACAAAGTTGTTGTTAAATAATTGACATACAATTACTGAATAATATCGAAAAGGTTAAAGCCGTGTAAGCTTTAACCTTTTCGCTTCATTTTTTAACCAATCCTCTTTAACCTTTTGAATCATGAAACGTAATCTATTACTTCTGCTTGCTGCCGGCTGTATCTTCTCGGCCGAAGCTCGCGGTACAATTGACGTGAAAGGGGTGACATACACCGTCGACACCACGTTCCACGCCAAAGTAGGTCCCGGAACTACCCAGACCTCGCTCGAACTCCGCAGCGGTTCCAACCCGCTCAATGTCCATTATCTCACCATCGACATCACCACTCCCGGCGTTTCGATCCGCTCGGTGTGCGCCACTGACAAAGTCGCAGGTACAGCCCGCACCTCGGCAATGGCCGAATCGAAATCGAAAAACGGAGTGTTCTACTTCGCCGGTGCCAATGCCGACTTCTTCTCGACCTCGGGAACATCGTCGAACGGCAAATCAATCGTCGGTACCCCCACCACATCGACTACCGTCGAACGCGAAATCTACAAGACATCAAATTCAAACTACCAGTTCTCGGTCGACACAGCCGGCGTGGCCCGCGTATGCCGTCTGAACTACTATACCGGCACCGCTACCATCGGTGAAAAAGTAACTCTTTTCAAAGGCGTCAACGTAATGTCGCCCAACAATGGCATCACCATCTATACGCCGCGCTACTGGGGCTCGGCCAACCAGGGCGAATATGCAGACAACTGTAACCAGGTGACAGCCAAACTCGTTGAAGGCGACGTATTCAACGCCGGCGGCAAATTCCGTCTCGTCGTCACCTCCGACCCGACCACCGACGGCGACACCCCAATTCCCTCCGACGGTTTTGTCATCCACGGACGCGGCACCTCGAAAACCGGCTGCAACACCGGCGCTAAAGGATTTGTAGGCGCACTCAAGAAAGGCGACGTCGTCGAATTCGACAATATCATCCTGACCCCCGAAAACGAACGCATCTATCCCCGCACAATCGTGTCGGGTAACCCCAAAAACGTAGGTGGAGGCCAAACCCTCGACACCGAAGGCGAACGTAACGACGCCTCGGCCCGTCACCCGCGCACCTCCATCGGTGTGAGCGAAGACGGTTCGAAAATCATCATGATGGTCATCGACGGCCGCGTAGCTTCGTCGGTCGGTGTCACCACTTCGATGCTCGCTGACGTGATGCGCTATGCCGGAGCCTGGGAAGCTGTCAACCTCGACGGAGGTGGTTCGTCGACTCTCTACACCGCCGCGCTCGGCGTCCGCAACCACTGCAGTGACGGTTCTGAACGCGCGGTCGGAAACGCCGTCTTCGCTGTTCTTGAAGCACCCGAAGATAGCGAAGTTGCCGAAATCGCATTCCAGGACTGGGCAAAACGTGTTCCTGCGCTCGGCCTCTACGAACCGACTGTCTATGCCTACAACAAATATGGCAAACTTATCGACACCAACTTCAAGGATTTCACGCTCGAATGTGACCCTGCCTTCGGTACAATCGTAAACGACGGACATGGATTCATGGCTACCGGTTCAGGATCGGGCCTTCTCACCGCACGCACCACCGCCGGCAGCGCCGCGATCGCCGTAACCATCCTTAACGATGCCGAAGTCACCCCGAAATATCCCGAAGTCCTTCTCCGCGACAATTATGAATGGCCAGTCGAACTCGAATCAAACGTCGAGAACACCATCATGTCGATCAACCCCGCTGCCTTCAGCTGGACCAGCGGTGACGCAGCCGTTGTCACTGTCGGCGAAGACGGTGTCGCCCACGGCGTAGCCGACGGCTCGACCACCATCACCGGTACCCGCGGCGACAAGTCTGTAAATATCAAAGTGACTGTCGAATGTCCGACCGCCAAAACCATGCCCGTCGAAAACGAAACTAACCTCGACGCCTGGTCAATCTCGAAAACATCGGTCGGGACATGCAATCTCTCGAAAGGTGAAGGTGCGGGATCTCTCGCTCTCAACTATCAGCTTTCTTCGACCCGCGGTCCCAAGATCACCCTTTCACGCAAAATCAATATCTGGAGCCATCCCTACGCTCTCGGCCTCAACGTTGACCCGACCAAAGCTCCCATCAAAGGCATGACCATCAACGTCAAAGCCAACAACGACGCTCGCACGGTTGCCAAGTCGATCGATGAAATCAAAGACGGCAAAAGCCAGTATGAGTTCACCTTCGACGACCTCATGGACCTCAATGACATAGGTGTCTATCCTATCCAGTTCACCTCGATTGCGTTCACTCTCGGCGGAGTCACCAAAACCGACTACCACCTCGACCTGACCAACATCGAAGCGTTCTACAAGGCCACCGAAGGCGTTGACGACATCGCCACCGAACTCCCCGCCGGTTGTCCCTTCACCATCGAAGGCCGCACGGTCAAAGTCGCCGGTAACGCCACTCTTCTGACTGTTACCGACACAGCCGGCCGCACAGTCGTTTCGGCCAACGGCAGCGAAGTCACCGTCCCCGAAGGCATCAAAGGCGCCGTAATCGTTTCGGCTCAGATCGATGACACGCTCCACACCGCCAAAATCGCTTTCTGATCCTAAAGATCCATAACCCCTATCAAAGCCGTTTCCGCTCGCCGGAGACGGCTTTTTTCTTTTAGGGAAATTTCGTTTACATTAGGTTAGTTCAACTTTGATTTGGTGAAATAAAAAATTATATCTACTTTTGTAAGTATCATTCTACGGAATGTTACAGCAGTATTTATCCATATAAATATCATCATAGTGATACTATCTAATAAATCATTGCCTACATCGGATATTATTCGGAATCTTGGACTGAGGTTCCGCGATTACAGGCTACGATTAAGAATGACACGTAAAGATGTTTCCGAAGCCACTGCCATCGGTATGACAACTCTGTATAAATTTGAATCCGGAAATATGACGGATATTTCATTCAGTACACTTATGAGACTGCTAAGAGTTATCGGTTTTGGCGATAAATGGGATGTTTTACTGCCGGAACTTCCGGAGTCACCTTACCTGTATAACGACAATGAAAAGAAGGTAAAACGCGTAAGGAAAACCAACAAATTGAATAAGCAATAACCAACAATTATGAAGTATCTTAAAGTCAATTTATGGGGTAAGGAAATCGGCCGTCTTGTATGGGATTCCGCTACAAGACGAACATATTTTATATATAATCCTGATCTAAAAAACGATATACCTGATATCGTGCCTTTGCTTTCTCCGGCCAAGCACCGAAATATTCTTTTGCCGATATATGGGGACGAGCGCCCGATATATCAGGGACTGCCTCCGTTTATCGCAGACTCTTTACCCGATTCGTGGGGAAATACTCTTTTCGAGAAGTGGGTTAAAGACAATCGAATTCCAAGAAACAAAGTGACACCTCTCTACAAATTGATGTTCATAGGTTCACGAGGAATGGGAGCACTCGAATATGAGCCTTACGCTGCCGACCTGACCCACACTCACACTGTCGACATCAAATCACTTTATGATATGTCCTTGAGGATTCTTGAAGAAAGGGACAACATTATTCTAAATACCAAAGATGAATTGACATTGCAAACCCTCCTCGCCGTGGGAACTTCTGCCGGAGGACGACAGATGAAAGCAATTTTAGCTATAAATAATGAAACCGGAGAAATACGCTCAGGACAAACCGACGGACTCGATGGATTTGACTATTACATTTTAAAATTTGGAGATAAGTCGATGCCCTTGGCCGAAATTGAAACGGCATATTACAAAATGGCCGTTGCGGCGGGAATAAACATGAATGAATGTCGATTGCTATCGGTCGAAGGCTTAAATCATTTCCTTACAAAACGTTTTGATCGAGTTAATGGAAAGAAGATTTATATGCAGACTCTTGCTGCCATAAACCCCGACGCTCACAGCTATGAAGACCTCGTTGCAACATGTCGGGAGCTATCAATTCCTGAATCAGACATAGAGCAACTTTTCACCCGAATGGCTTTTAATGTAATGGCAAACAATACGGATGACCATAATAAAAACTTCTCATTTCTACTCGAAGATAGTGATAGATGGCGACTGGCTCCTGCATACGACAATACTTATATATTCAATACGAACGCAACCGGCCCGAACATCGAACGGCGATTGAGTATCGGAGGCAAAGTGAGTGAAATCTCAAAATACGATCTTCTTGATTTTGCAAAACGAAACGATATAAAAAATGCCAATGCAATCATAAATCGAATTGCGAAGGCTATATCCGGTTTCAATGAATATGCCGAATACTACGGGATAGGGCAACCATGGAGAAGCATCATACAAAAGACTCTTAATGATAATCTGACTGACTTCGGTTATATTGATAAGAATGATAATGCCGACATCTCTTTTTGTGACATAAACGGAAGAACTATTACAAAAATCTCTATTTCTGTCAACGCTAAAGGTCATTATGAGGTTTCGGCACTGATTGACGGACAGCCTCGTCGAAGATTCATCCGACCAAATATGGACCTTTATTCGGAACTGGTAAAGCGAGACATTTTTAATCTTCCTACCAATGAAAAAAAGCGATTAATTGAAACTCTGTTTCCATGTTAATAGTATAGACTTTCAAATCTAAAGAGTCCGTAATTCTAAAAAAGCCGTTTCCGCTCGCCGGAGACGGCTTTTTTGCGTCGTCCGACGGCCGGTCAACAATAAAACGGGCATAAAGCCGTTATTTTGTAAGATGAAAAAGACAAACTCCAATCATATCAATCATATACCACGCTTTCTGAGAATTATCGCTGCCGTATTAATGACGGCGGTCGCTTCTTTGTCAACCCTGACCGAAGCGCGTACTTTCAACGATAAGCTCATGAACCGTCCTTACGCCGACAACCGCAACTGGCATCTCGGCTTTTCTATCGGGCTCCATTTCCAGGACATCCAGTTCAGTCACAACGGTTTCGTGACCGAGGACGGTGAGACATGGTTCATCGAGCAGCCGGCCTTTCAACCCGGTTTCTGTGTCAACGGCCTTTTCGATGTCAGACTTAATAACTATTTTAACGTCCGCTTTTCACCCGGCCTCTATTTCGGAAACCGCGACATCAAGATGATCGACACAACAAACGGAGGCACCGAGCGCCAGAGCCTCAAATCGGCTTTCATCGTCCTGCCTTTCGATCTGAAATACAGCGCGGTCCGTTACCGCAACTCGCGTCCCTACATGACCGCCGGAGTAATGCCGACTTTCGACGTATCGAAACGTCGCGCCGACCTGATCCGTCTCAATACGCCCGACGTCTACCTTACGGCCGGATTCGGATGTGACTTCTATCTGCCCTTTTTCAAGTTCAACCCCGAAATCAAATTCTGTTTCGGACTGACCGACGTCCTTCAGCACGACCGTCCCGACCTGACCGACGACCCCGCCAAACTGAAGTTCACCCAGTCACTGAAAAAGGCAACTTCTAAAATGATTGTTCTAACCTTCTATTTTGAGTGATGACACGCCTAAACGGTTTTATAAGGACACTCCTGACACTGGTGGCCGTGACAGTTGCCTACGCGGTCGGTCACGCTCAAAGTGACGCCCAGTTCACCCAATACTACGTAGTGCCTACCTACTACAACCCCGCGGCTGTCGGTCAGACCGACTTTGTGAAAATCCGCGGTGGAGCGCGTCTCCAGTGGGTCGGCATTCCCAATGCGCCACAAAGTTTTCTGATCACCGCCGACTCTCCCTTCAAAGTCCTCAACAAACGTATCGGAGCCGGCATTGTTCTTGGTCAGGAATGCATCGGTCTTTACAAAACCATGAACCTTGACGCCCAGATCGGTTACAAGCTCAAGAAATTTGGCGGGGAATTCACTTTTGGCCTCAACCTCGGTATGTATGACCAGGCCTTCAAAGGCAGCGAAGTCCTTCTGCCCGACGATGACGATTACCACCAGGGAACCGACGACGGAGTCCCGACCCGCGACCTACACGGAACGGCCTTCGATATCGGCGCCGGCGTCTGGTTTACCCACAAATGGTTCTACGCCGGCATCTCGGGCACCCATCTGACCTCGCCAAACATCACCCTCAACAGCGATCAAGGCGAATCGTCCGACGGCCGCGAGTACCAGTTCCAGGTTGGCCGGACCATTTATTTTACCGCCGGAAGCAATATTCCGATAAAAAACACGTTATTTGAAGTGATACCGTCGGTATTGTTCAAGACAGATTTCACATTCACTACCGCCGAAATCACCGCCCGCGCACGCTACAACCGCTTCCTCAGTTTCGGAATCGGGTATCGACTGAATGACGCGGTTTCGGCAACAATCGGAGCCGAATATCGAAACTTCTTCTTCGGATATGCCTACGACTATCCGACGTCGGCAATAGCCAAGGCATCCTCGGGAAGCCACGAAATTTTTGTAGGCTATCAGCTGAAGCTCGACTTCAGCGACAAAAACCGGAACCGCCACAAAGCCATCAGAATCATGTAACGGTAGGCGGCCGACCCTTTAACTTTAAGTCATAAAAAACGAATTCTAACCAATCAGAACTATATGAAAAAGACCAACAAGATATTTCTCCCGGTTGTCGCCATGGCTCTGTCAGCTATCATGACGATGATGACCGTGTCGTGCGCCTCGGGTAGCCGAAGCTCGGCCGGAGGCGAAGTGACCGGCGTAGGCGGAACGTCGTGGGCCGAGCCCACGCCCTATGGCATGGTGCTTGTCAACCGCGGTTCAATGCAGGTCGGTCCCCAATCCGACGACTCGGTCATGCACATCACCGCCGACCACCGCGGAATGTCGGTCGATGCTTTCTGGATGGATGAAACCGAGGTTACCAATGCCAAATACAAGCAGTTCGTCTTCTGGGTGCGCGACTCCATTATCCGCGAACGTCTCGCCGACCCCGCATACGGCGGCAACGAGGACTTCAAGATCGAGGAAGATCGCGAAGGTAACCCCGTGAAGCCCCACCTCAACTGGAATAAAGCCATTCCCTGGCGCAATCCCAACGAAGAAGAAGCCCGCGCCATCGAAAGCGTCTACCGGACCAATCCTATCACCGGCGTGAAGGAACTCGATCCGACCCAGATGAACTATCGCTACGAAGTTTATAACCACACCGAGGCTGCGAAACGCAAAAACCGCCTCGATCCGCGTCGCCGCGTCTATAACACCGACCGTCCCGTGCCCACCGACGTTCCTATCATCTCGAAAGACACAGCGTGGATCAATGACGAGGGCGAAATCGTCCGCGAAACCATCACCCGCGGTCTGACCGGCGACTATGACTTCCTCAACACCTATATTGTCAACGTCTATCCCGACACGACCGCCTGGGTCAACGACTTCGAGAACGCTTATAACGAGCCATACGTCCGCATGTACTTCTCACACGGCGGCTACAGCGACTATCCCGTCGTCGGTGTCAGCTGGGAACAGGCCAACGCCTTCTCTAACTGGCGTACCGATTTCCTCCGCCGCTCTCTCGGCCGCGAGGGCATCTATGTCGAGCCCTACCGTCTGCCGACCGAAGCCGAATGGGAATACGCCGCCCGCGCAGGTGTCAATGAAAACATGTTCCCGTGGGAAGGCGACCTGACCATGAGCGACGACAAAGGCTGTTTCTATGCCAATTTCAAGCCTCAGGAAGGTAACTATGTGAAAGACGGCCACATCATTACCTCGCGTGTCGGGACCTACGCGCCCAATGACTTCGGGCTCTATGACATGGCCGGTAACGTGAGCGAATGGACATCGACGGC
>CAYVXC010000026.1:0-18010 GCA_964454925.1 uncultured Bacteroides sp. | reverse complement strand
GGCGGGAAAATCAACGGCGGTTTCCTTGCTGCCGGGTTACTCGATGAAGTAAGCGTAATGATTGCCTCCGGCATTGACGGCCGTATGGGTCAGCCTGCACTCTTCGATGGGATTACCGATGAAGACGGGTTCCTCCCCACCTCGCTTAAATTCAAAGAAGTTTCAACTTTCCCCAACGGTGTCATCTGGGCTCGCTACGAATTATGAAAAAGGATGTAATGATACTCGCCGGTGCCGGACAGATAGGCATGGCAATAGCCCGACGGATGGGGTATGGCATGAAAATTGTGATCGGTGACAAGAATCCAAATAATGCCGAGGCTATAGCAACGATAATGAATAATGCAGGATTTGACTGCGTGGCCCTCGAGATGGATCTTTCTTCGCGCGAATCAATAAAAAGAATAATCGCCGAGGCTCAGAAATATGGAAACATAACGATGTTGGTCAATGCCGCCGGTGTGTCCCCCTCTCAGGCTCCGATCGAGGCAATACTGAAGGTTGACCTCTACGGCACGGCTGTTTTGCTTGAAGAAGTCGGCAAGGTGATAGCCGAGGGTGGCACGGGCGTAACCATCTCAAGCCAGTCGGGCCACCGTATGCCCGCACTGACACCGGAACAGGACCGTCTGCTTGCGATGACTCCAACCGAAGAACTTCTCTCGCTGCCCATGCTTCAGCCTGAGAATATTGAAAATACACTCCATGCCTATCAGATGGCAAAGCGTTGCAACGTGAAGCGCGTCATGGCCGAGGCTGTGAAATGGGGAAAACGTGGTGCCCGCATAAACTCAATATCCCCCGGAATTATTGTTACTCCTTTGGCAATTGACGAATTCAACGGCCCGAGAGGTGAATTCTACAAAAATATGTTTGCCAAATGTCCGGCAGGTCGACCAGGAACAGCCGATGAAGTTGCAAACGTGGCCGAATTGCTTATGCGTCCGCAAGGGGCATTTATCACCGGCGCTGACTTCCTTATCGACGGCGGAGCAACCGCTTCATTTTTCTATGGTGAATCATGACCGGCATGGTTTGATTTATATTCATTCGGTGTAAAACCGGTATATTTTTTGAAAAGGCGCGAGAAGTGATGTGGATATCGGAATCCAAGATGGAAAGCAACCTCGCTGACATTCATCGAGGTTGCTTTCAGATGGAACTTCGCTTTATTTATGACATAGTTGTGGATATATTCACACGCTGTTTTTCCACTCTCTTTTTTGACGAGTTCTCCGAAATAATTGGGTGAAAGGCATACGCGACCTGCACAATAGTTTACAGTCGGTAATCCAGAGACGACGGCTGCATCTTTAGCATAATATTCCTCAAGAACCATTTCAAAACGACTGATGATATTCGTGGTGTCGGTCTTTCTTACGGTGAACTGCCGGTCATAAAAACGTAGACAGTAGTTCAGCATGGTCTCTATGTAAGAGGCAACTATATTTTCAGTGTGGCTATCGGCTATATCAGATAATTCTTTCTGGATGCTTTGGAACAACCGGACCACCGATTCTTTCTCGTATTCCTCCATTCTAAGAGCTTCATTGACATCATAAGCAAAAAAAGTATAATCCTTGATTTTATAACCCAGCGAGGTCTTCATTATAAAATCGGGATGAAACATAAGGAGGAAACCTTTAGCACCGCTATATCCGTTTTCATTGTCAATGCCGATAACCTGACCGGGAGATGTAAAAATCATTGTTCCCACATCGTAATGATATTTTCCCCGGCCATAACTCAGTGTGCCGTTGTAATGGTCCTTTAAGAGAACACAGTAAAATCCAAAACGCTTTTTTCCGAGAGTATCCGGTGGCATGTCTGCCAAATCAATTATTGTCACCTCCGGCCGGCTTACTTCAAAGCCAAGAAGATCAGCATACCCGGTGATGTTCTCGATTGTCATTATGTCCATTTATAAGTTCGTTTCTATTGTAAACCGTCCGGTGAGTTAAGGGATGTACAAATTTACGAAGTTTTTTAGAAAAGATGAATTCGTTGACCATCCGGATCTGTATAACGGTTGCAGACAACGGAAATAATTCTTAATTTTGCACCGTGAACCGAAATGTCTATAAAATAATCATAGTCTTGTTGACCGTGCTGTTGCCGGTCAGCGTGGGCGCCCAGTATATCGGCGATTCCCAAGCCGTCTCATCCAAGCCAAAGACCAAGCTAAAGCCGTCGTATGCCTGGAAACTTCTGCCGCCGCTTGGTCTCCACGAACCGGCCACTATTGATACCACCGAATATAACTATCAGCGTGAATCCGTTCCCGGAATGGTCTCGGATGCGTGGACAACCACAGGGAATATGGGTGCGGAAGGCATCAACGAAATATGGACGGAGCGTAAGCCGATGTCGGACTTCTTTTTTCGCGATGCTCTCTCGGCCTGGATCCCGAGCGAAGAGACCATGCGTTTTTATAACACCAGGATTCCGATGACTCTTCTCTCGTTCAACACTTCGGGGGGTCGCGACAACGCCCAGGAACGATTGAAAGCTATTTTCTCAGGTAATGCGGGTCGCAAATACCAGGTAGGTGCATATCTTGACTACCTGTATTCAAAAGGATCCTACGCAAATCAGGCAACTAAAGATCTCGTCTGGGGTGTGTCGGGCTCTTACATGGGAGACCGTCTGGAAGTTCAGACTTTCTACAATCACTTCAACCTACTCAATAAGGAAAACGGCGGAATCACCGATGACCTCTACATCACTGATCCGGCCGAGGTCCAGGGAGGAGTCTCGTCGATAAACTCTAAATCCATACCGACAAACCTGTCAAATGCCCACACTCGATATGTCGGTGGCGAGTTTTACGTAAACGCACGTTATAAGGTCGGATACTGGCACGAAGAACAGGTGAACGATACAACTGTAAAAAGGACCTATATCCCTGCTTCATCGTTCATCTGGACTTTATCTTATAACTTCGGGAAACACCTTTTCCTTGACAGTTCGCCGGGTGAAACCTCGACTTTCTTCGAAAACACCTATCTCAACCCGAGCAAGACCCGAGACGTGACGTCCTACTTCTCCCTTCGGAATACTGTCGGAATCGAAATGATCGAAGGATTCCATCACTATGCTAAATTTGGATTTGCAGCCTACGTCACCCATGAGTTGCAACGCTATGTTCAGACACTTGATACTATTACCAAGTCTGACTATCCATCGCTGACACCGTTTCCCGACGGTATAGACGGAATCGTTCCTCGCGAAACCCGGAACTTGCTCTATGCCGGAGCTCAGCTAACAAAGATGAAAGGCTCAATCCTCACGTATGAGGCAGGCGTACGGTTTGGATTGATTGGAGCAGCCGCCGGCGATCTCGAACTGAACGGCCGGATAAGGACACGGATTCCGACTCGCTTTGACACGATAGCTGTCACTGCGATCGGCTCGTTCGACAATATTCATGCTCCCTACTTGATGAACAATTATCTGTCAAACCACTTTATCTGGCAGAATGATTTCTCGAAAACACGCCGCTATAAAGCCGGAGGAGAGATTAATGTTCCCCGAACAGGATCGACCATCAGCGCTTCGGTCGAGAATATCTCCAATCTTCTCTATTTCGACAGTTCGTGTTTGCCGCGTCAGGCAGGATCTGAAATCCAGGTTTTCTCGGCTCGTCTAATGCAAGCTCTAAAGGCCGGTATTCTTCACTGGGACAACACCTTTACATATCAGAAATCTTCAGACTCCTCGATTCTCCCGCTTCCGGCTTTCGCTGCCTATTCCAATCTTTATCTTCTCTTCCGCATCGCGACTCTGAAGGTCCAGTTCGGTATAGACTGTGATTACTACACACGGTTCTATGCTCCCCTCTACCAACCGGCTACGATGACGTTTCACACCCAGACAAAGACGAAAGTCGGTAACTATCCTTTCATGAATATTTACGCGAACATGAAGCTCGGGAAGACACGCTTTTACGTCATGTTCTCTCACGTCAATCAAGGACTCACGGGCCACAACTATTTCTTCATGCCCGGCTATCCGATGAATCCCCGTCGGTTCCAGATTGGTGTCTCGGTCGATTTTGCCAACTAACCGTTTAAACTGATTCAGACATGGCTTTACGTCGCTTGCCCGAAAAGAAAAACCGTCCGTCTCTGTTGATATTTATCCTCATCGGCGTATTGCTGCTGATGTTCGGAATGAAGAAATGCTCGCGCAACGAATCTTCCTCTGTAAGCCTACGTCCCGGGGTTGTCAAATCAGGGGGAGACACTCTTGATGTTGCCATAGAGCTATCTCCCTTGTCCTATTCGATGAGCGGTGATACCATATCGGGGCTTGACTATGAATTACTCTCGACGATGGCTGCCAAACACGGTCGGCCAATAAAATTCCACCCCTTTGTACCACTGAAACATGCAACTGAAGGCCTTAGAAACGGATTTTATGACGTAGTAATTTCAGCTTTGCCGGCTACCGACTCTTTAAAAGCCGAATTTCTCCTCACTGACAAAGTATTTCTCGATCGCGAGGTGCTCGTCCAACGCCACGGAGCGACAAACTTTATACCTACCCCGGAAGATTTGATAGGAGACACGGTCTGGATCGCGGCCGGATCTCCGTTTAAACAGAGAATCAGGAATCTGGCCGCGGAAAGCGGAGACACAATCATGGTTATCGAAGCTGACGGCCGATCGGCCGAACAGCTTGTAATTCTGGTTGCCCGTGGCCGTATTCCGAGAGCTGTCGTCAACGAACGTGTGGCTGCAAAAATGAAAGAAATGAAGTATGATCAGCTCGACTACTCGGTTCCGGTCAGCTTCACCCAATTCCAGACCTGGGCACTCTCAAAAGAAAATGAAGCACTTCGTGACACCCTCAACGCTTGGCTAAACCAATTCCGCGGGACGGCCGACTACAACACTATCCTCACCCGCTACGGCGCCCCTCGTTAACGAGTTCAATCGATACAAAACCATCGAGAGCCGGTCTGAAAGAACAGTCCGGCTCTCGATGTGTAAATATCAATTTTATGTCTTATTTGGATTTAGTTTCCGAAACGTATTCGTCGTGATAGCTATTGAGAATACGAGAAACGGCTGCACCAATAACATTATAATCATCTTCGTTAAGATTAGCCAGAGAAGCACGCACGCTCCATTCCGGCCCGGCAAAACCGTCTCCGTTTAGAAGGACAACATTGGTGTCCTTTGCCAATCGGATGACAAAATCAAGCGGATGATAATTTTCTTTCAGCCATTCGAAGAACTCGTGACCAAAGAAACGTTCCGCCCATACGCGTATATCAATCTGACTGTAGTACCCTACCCGATCTTCATCGGGAACGAGTTCCATTCCTGCACTCTTCCAAAGGGCATCAAGACGTCTGTGGATAAGATCGTGCATAGCCTTTTTATAGACATCTTCCGTATCGATGAGGCAATAAAGAGCAAACAGTGCCATCTGAACCTGCTGGGGTGTCGAGAGACCGGCCGTATGATTAAGCGCAACCGAACGGCTATCGGCGACCATACGGTCAATAAACGGAACTGTATCGGGCTTAAGTGTCAGCGACTCATAACGCTGATGAAGGTCACGCTGTTGGAGTTCGGGAAGCTCAGAAATCAGTTTGTCGAACACGTTTTCTTTCGCAAGCGCGATAGTAGCCAGACGCCAGCCGGTTGCTCCGAAATACTTAGAGAAAGAATATACACAAAGAGTATTATAGGGCAACGTGTACATCAGCGACTTGAAATCTTTTGCAAATGTGCCGTAAACGTCGTCGGTGACTATCATAAGATTGGGATTGTCGTTCTTGACGATCTCGACGATTCGGTCCATGCACCTTTTCGACATTTCATAACTTGGAGGATTCGAAGGATTGACGAGACAGACAAGTTTCACCGACGGATCACGGAGTTTATCAAGTTCTTCATCGGGATACTGCCACGAGTGAAGGCCTTCTTTATCCAGAGACTCATTCGCGCTGATATTTACAACATCGAATTCATACCTGTCAAGATCGGGGATTTCGAGATAAGGAGTAAATATAGGGGTCATCAAAGCTACTTTTGATCCACGGGGAAGCAGATGATTGACTTCGAGTGAATCAAAGATGTAACACATCGCAGCCGTACCACCCTCGGTCGCAAACAGATCGTATTCGCGGCCAAGACCTGGAGCGTTGTCACCCATTTCTTTAGCCATATAAGCTCTGACTATTTCCTGGACATGATTAAGAATCCTGACGGGTGTCGGGTATTGATCACCGATAATTCCGTCTGCCAGTTCGTAGGCCAACTCGTCCCCGTCCATCCCGAGAGTGTCGGTACAATATGTCAAAGCCTTGTCAAGCATGATAGCACCCGGCATCGTCGAACGGGCCTGGATATAACTTTTCAAACGTTCCATAGAGCCGGCCGAAACAGGCAGTCCTGCATATCCCGGAGCCTCGTCGAAGGTCATTCGGCACTCTGTCATTGCCCATTGACCCAGAAGAAAGAACGCGTCACGAGGTTCAGTCGTGATCCAGTTTGGATTACCACGACCGGCGTTTAGAAATGCCGCGGTCGATTTTCGTGCATCGTGTTTGGCGAGATCAATGAGTTTGTTTTTAATTTCGAACGGACTCATTTTAGCGAGCTCCGATTCTTTTTTGTAGATTTTCTTATCCATAGTATTTAGGGGAGTATAGTTGGAAATTTCTTCGTTAATTTTTATGCTATGCCGAGAGCGAGAACAAGCGACATTAGTATCAGCAACGTGTTTCCGACGGCGTAAGTAATGGTATAACCCATCGCGGGCACTGTGGAACCAAGTGCATCCTGAATAGCACCGAGGGCTGCCGTCGTCACACGGCTACCGGCAACACACCCGAGATTAACGGCGGGATGGAATTTAAAGATTTTATCGCCCATCCAGATCCCGATGAAGATAGGAAGAGAAGTTGCGATAATACCGGCTACGACAAGCAATCCGCCCACCTGTTCGATTCCGCTGATAAAAGTCGGGCCGGAGGAGATTCCGATAACCGCGATAAACAGATTCAACCCGAGGTTATTGAGAATCCAGAGGGAAGACTCGGGGATGCGGCCGAAGGTTGGCCGACGCGAACGCCACCATCCGAAAACCAATCCGGCTATCAACGCGCCGCCACTGGTCGAAAGTGAAATCGGCAGTCCTCCGAGATGAATGGTGATTGCACCGATCAGTGCGCCGATAGCAACCCCGAGACCAACGAAGACCATATCAGTCGCCGTAGTCGGTTTGTCAAGGTAACCGAGAGACTTGCTGGCGGTGCTGATCTGAGCCTTGTGACCTGTAAGCACAAGGGTATCGCCGCGATGAAGAACAGTTTTCGCAAAGACCGGAAGTTCCACACCTCCACGCGAGATTGACTCGATGACCACTCCTTCGAAGAAAGGAGCCACACGAAGATCTCCGACCGTTTTGCCATCAATATCTTTCTTGGAAATCATCACGGGAACCCGTTCAACCGCAAACTGAAGTAGTTCAAGGTCGGAAACCTCGGGGCCTATCCATGTCTCGTCGTTGACCATGAATTCACGTCGGCCCGAAAGTGCAATAACGTCACCCTGATTGATAACCGTTTTAGGATCAAGCTTGGAAATAATCTGTCCGTTGACTCTCAGACGTTCAACGAAAAGACGTTGTCCGAGTTCGGCCAGATGATCTTCGACTTCGTGAAGAGTCTTTCCTCCGTTAAAGAAATCTGACGTAGCTTTGAATGTGCGATATACGACACCGACACCTGCGGAAATCATCGAAGGGTCATTCGCTGCCGGATCCTGGTTCATAGAACGTTCAAGTTCAATGGTCTGTTCTCTTACCTTTTTGATACCACCCAGCATAGCCGGACCTACAATCGACAGAATCCAGGCCGAACCTATCGTGCCGAAGATATAGGTAACTGCATAACAGACAGGAATCATATTGGTCCATGCAAGTTTATCGGCCGCTGAAGCATTCAGATTCTTGATCGTATCGCCACCAACACCGATGACTGCCGAAACTGTCTGTGCACCCGCAAACAATCCGAGAGATTCACCGATATTATACCCGAACAAAAGAGCAACGCCCCACGTGACAAGCAAACATAGGACACACATCACGACGGCAAAAATAACCTGTCGTAATCCTGATCCTTTGAGTGACCTGAAAAATTGTGGACCGACACTGTAACCTATTGCAAAAAGGAACAACAGGAACGAAACTGATTTCAATGGTCCGGAGATAGGAATGTCAAGCTGACCGACGAGAACTCCGACAAGAAGTACCGAGGTCACGACACCCAGTGAAAAAGTCTTGTAATGCAGGCGGCCGATCCAGAATCCGATTCCGAGCACGATAAAAATGGCTATAGCCGGTTCGGACCGAAGTGTGTCTATAAACCAATCAAACATAGTAAGAGTTAAGTTAAACGTTTAGTAAATGGCGACCGTAACTATTTTATATCTTAACAGCTACGGTCGCCGAAAAATAATTTGCTTATTTGAACATCATCTTGGCCTGTTCGACAATCCCGTCGACGGTCAGATGGGCTTCATTTTTGACTTTGTCAGCATCATATCGGTCCATAAATACCTTGGGGAGTCCAAGATTCTTGACCAGCATAGGACGGTCGGCAAAGAACGAAGCAATTTTCTGACCCATGCCGCCGTCAAGGATAGCATCCTCGACTGTAAGCACAGCACGATGATCTTCGCTTAGAGCCGACAACATCTCTTCATCAATACCACTGAGGAAACGAGGATTTATGACGGTCGGTTTAATTCCTTCCGCTTCAAGTTTATCTGCGGCTTTGAGTGCGTCGGGAAGCATATTGCCCGCTGCTACAATCGCGATATCGTGACCCGATCGAACCATCTGATAACTGTTTAAATCACTATAATCGTCATCGACATCTATATCGAGGTCAACCACTTCCGGATCGGGGACACGTACGATTACCGGATGCTCGGTCTGATCGATTGCCCAGTTCATCATTGCGAGATATTCACGGCGATGAGACGGCGCCAACATTACTATATTTGGAATGTTTGCCAATAAGCTCTGGTCAAACCAACCGAGGTGAGTAACATCGTTCATGCCCGAAACTGTACCCATGAACACGGCGATGACTGCCGGAGTATTATTTATCGAAATATCCTGACTGATCTGGTCGTATGCACGCTGTACAAACGACGAATAGACGCCCCAGACGGGTCGGAGACCGTTCTTGGCCATTCCCGAAGACATGGCGGCAGCCTGCTCTTCCGCGATACCGACATCGATGAAATGATTACCGGCTGCTTTACGTCGGTCGGCAGTAAATCCCATTACGGTAGGTGTTCCGGCGGTAACGGCAACCACATCAGGATTCTTGGCCATCTTATCTTTCAGGAACTGGTAGGTAAGTTCATTATACGACGTTCCGTCGTCATCACCTCCGAGCGGTTCGCCGGTTTCAATATTGAACGGACCGCCCCAGTGATAAGCCTCTTTATTCTTTTCAGCCGGTGCATAACCGTGGCCCTTATCGGTGACGATATGTACGACGACCGGATTAGGACTATCCTTGACTTCTTCGAAAGCCTTGATAAGTGAGGCTATATCGTTTCCATAAGGTACAAACCTATAGGCATAACCGAGTGAGCGGAAATAATTGTTTTCCGCCTGACCGCGCGTGTTGCGAAGCAGTCTCAGATCGGCATACAGTCCTCCGTGGTTCTCAGCGATTGACATATTGTTATCATTAACGACAACAATGAAATTTGAATGGAGGACCGCTCCGTTATCGAGGCCTTCGAAAGCCTCGCCTCCACTCAGTGAGCCATCTCCGATGACTGCAATTACGTTTTGTTTTCCTCCCTTTAGATCGCGTGCCTTGGCAAGTCCGGTGGCAAGAGCAACCGAGGTCGAAGTATGACCGATAGTGAACAAATCATATTCGCTTTCGCCGGGATTCGTATATCCGGTAACATCGTCATATTTAGCCGGGTCAAGGAATGCTTCTACACGACCGGTCAACATCTTGTGAAGATAGGTCTGATGAGAAACGTCAAAGACTATCTGGTCTTTGGGCGTATCAAAAACATAGTGGAGAGCTATGGTAGCTTCCACCATTCCAAGATTCGGTCCAATATGACCTCCGTGTTTAGAAAGTTTTGTCAGCAGCGCGGTTCTCATCTGAGCTGCCAAATCAGTAAGTTCTTCGATTGAACGGCCTTTAATGTCGGCCGGAGACTTGATATCCTTTAAATCCATTTGTATTAGTAGATGTGTTTTAATTTACATTATATAAACATACAAACTGGGGCAATGGTTCTTTTCTCTTTTTTGTAAGCCTAATGAACCAAAACGGTCATAACCTTGTTTGAACTACAGCCGAACGAAATTAATCGGCCTATAAAAATAAGTAACTAACCCAACATTCATCTTAAAAAACACTTTATTATGAAAGCACTCAACGTTATTCTCGCAGTCGCAGGCGGCGTAGCCGTCGGAGCAGCTCTTGGTATTCTTTTCGCACCCCGTTCAGGTAGTGAAACCCGTGAAGCAGTAAAGGATTATATCAAATCGAAATGTCCCGGAATGAAGGAAAAACGCCTCAACGCGCTTGCTGAAAAAATTACCCGCGAAATTGAAGAAGCTGAATAATCCGATTGCCCGAACCCTATTACCATAAAAAACAAAATACACAGATATGAAACCCATGACAATTTTTCTTGGCGGACTGGCCGTCGGAGCTATTGCAGGTTTATTGCTCGCTCCTGAAAAAGGCGAAGATCTCCGCGACCGAATCAAGTCCATGCTGAAAAAGCGTGGTATAATTCCCCCGAATGACATTGATGTCATTATTGCGGAAATAAATGCCGACCTTGAAAATTCGGGTTTTGGCAACGCACATCGCCCGGGCGAGGATGGCGCTGAATAAAAATATGATCATGCGGTCCGACTGCCCGGTATAAGTGGCGTCGGATCGCATTCTTTTTAATTATTTATAATATCAAAGACTCTTAAAGACTTATGTCATCACAAAAACCGCTTTCAGCCAATCTTTCGGCCATGTTTACCGGAGTCAAGGATCTCGGAGTCCTGTACTTTGAGAAAGCAAGGCTGAAAACAACAGAAAAAATAACGATTTTGCTTGCAACGGTCGCCTATTCAGCCGTTATCATGGCTCTTGGTCTGGTTTGTCTGGTTTTTGTTTCAATCGGCATCGGTCATTTGCTCGCCACTACTCTCGCCCCACATCTCGCCTACCTCATCATCGCGGCGTTCTATCTGATCATATTTGTTTTGGCCATCGTTTTCCGCCGTCAACTTTTCGTCGATCCTATCGCTCGTTTCATGTCCCGTCTTTTGGTTGAAAAGCCTGAAGAAATCCGGGAGGCTGAACGAAAAGCCGACGAAGTCGAACGAAAGAACAGAAACGATAGAATCAAAACAAAAATCGACGAAATCCTGAGCCGCGAGGAATACGCTTTGCCCAACAACGAATCAACTGACGAAACTGACAACGGAGATGAAAACATTAACTGACAGAAAATGGCGGGGCTACACTCTTGATGAACTCCAGACACAACGTAAGATCAACGATGAAAAGATAGCGATACAGAAATCTCTTCTCGCTGACGAAGTTGTTACACTCAAAACCCAACGAGGAGCGGAAAGCGGCATATTCAAAAAAATGATAAACGGATTGTCCTATCTTGATTATGCTGTTCTTGGAGTTTCTGCGTTCAAGAGAATATCGTCGCTCATATCACTTTTCCGGAAAAAGAAATAGAAATCTCAGCCATTCTTAAACAGTTGACGATGTGGCCGCCTGATACAATAAATCAGGCGGCCACATCGTTATATTAGATAACGATGTAAGCTAACGGCCGAGACTGGCCATGATTAAGAACTGTTTGATTAAATGTCAAGATTCTCGACTATAACATTATATACAATCTCTTTTATTCTCGGAGTTGTGTCGCTGTCATCATGTAACGGAGCGAAGCTTTCGGTCGCTGATGAGCAGATGGCCCGAGGTGAATACTTCGATGCTTCAAAGACTTATCGAAAAATTTACAATCGACTCACGAAGCCCGATGAACGCTCGCTTCGCGGAGAGGTTGCGTTGAAACTGGCCGAATGTCACCGCCGGCTGAATCAGACTGCCCGCGCCGAGGCTGCTTACCAGAATGCTATCCGCTATGGTGCGGGAGATTCTACAACCATTCTTCGCCTCGCTCAGATGCAACAGGCTAATGCCAAATATGCGGCCGCTATTAAGAACTATGAAGCCTTTCTTGAGGTGAAACCCGGAGACCTTGAAGCCGAAAACGGTCTTTCAGGGTCACGTTTGGGGCTTTCGAAGCCGAGACCTACGCGATACAAGGTTGCTCAGCCCAAACTGTTCGCTTCGAGTCGTTCGGACTACGCTCCTATGTTTTTCGACAAATCATACGACCGAATTTACTATACGACAACCAACGAGAAAGTTACCGGAACAAAAAAAAGTGAAATTACCGGTCTTAAGAACGGCGATATCTGGACTTCGGCAAAAAATGAAAAAGGCGAATGGACGAAGCCTGAACCCGTTGAAGGCGAATTGAACAGTGACCGTGACGAGGGTATCGTCAGTTTCTCACCCGACGGGCAGACAATGTATCTCACCAAGGCTCGCCGCGAACCCAACTCATCGACCGGCGTTGAAATCTTCACCTCCACACGTTCTGACGCGAAATGGTCTGCACCTGTAAAATTTGAAATCACTTCCGATACAATTTCTTCATACGGACATCCTGCCGTGTCTCCCGACGGACGATGGCTCTATTTCACAAGCGATATGCCCGGTGGCCAGGGTGGAAAAGACCTTTGGAGAATCAATCTTATCGAGCGCGGCGGTTCTCTTGAAAATCTCGGAGAATGGATAAATACGCCAGGTGACGAGATGTTCCCTTATATGAGAACCGATTCTGTTCTCTACTTCGCATCCAATGGTCATCCCGGACTCGGAGGTCTCGATATCTACCGTGCCCAAATGACCGCTTCGGGAGGATGGAATGTCGAAAACCTCGGGTCTCCCATCAACTCTTCAGCCGATGATTTCGGAATCACCTTCGGTCCGGGAGAATCGGGTTATTTCAGCTCGAACCGTCGCGACGCGCGTGGTTATGATCACATCTATTCTTTCGAACTGCCCGATCTGAAAATAAATATCAGTGGCTGGGTTCTTGACCGCGATGAAGAACCGGTACCCAATGCTGTCATCAGAATCGTCGGAAGTGACGGATCGAATCAAAAACAGATTGCTCGCGACGACGGATCGTTTTCTTTCCCGCTTGAACGCGGCATCGATTATGTGATGCTTGCCGGAGCGAAAGGTTATCTCAATGCCAAACAGGAATTCAAAAGCGATGATGCGGAGGAAGATGCCGAATATGGTGTCGACTTCATTCTCGCCTCGATTACCAAACCCGTGGTTGTCGACAACATCTTCTATGACTTCGACCGTGCAAGTCTGCGACCCGAGTCGAAGAAAGCACTTGATGAACTCGCTCAGGTCCTCCGCGACAATCCCAACGTAACGATAGAGATGGCCTCGCATACCGACCGCAAAGGCAGTGAGGAATACAATATCAATCTGTCATCGCGGCGTGCCCGTTCTGTCATTGATTATCTGATTTCTGTCGGTATTGCACCCGAACGTCTCCAAAGTCAGGGATACGGAAAATCGCGCCCCAAGACAATCACTAAGAAACTCGCCCGCGAATACCCGGTCTTCGAGGAAGGAACCGTCCTGACACCCGAATTTATCGAGACACTCGATCCCGAGCAACAGGAAATGGCTGACCAGATTAACCGGCGGACTGAGTTCCAGGTTCTTTCGATTGATTATAAAATGTATTGAAGCTGATGAAGTTCAGAACTGAGATCGAAATTAAACGGTCTGAACAGCCTGTCACCCACCGGAACCGGTTGTTAACTATCGGTTCATGTTTCAGCGATTCAATCGGAAAAAGACTTTCGAGTGACGGGTTCGATGTCTCGGTCAATCCAATGGGTGTACTTTTCAATCCGTTATCAATCGCGAATGTTCTTGAGCGGGCACTTGAAGGTAGAAAGTACAGCACTGAAGACCTTTATAAAGATTCGGAAGGTGTCTTCCATTGCCTTGATTTCGAATCCCGTCGCCAAGGCAACGATCCGGAGAAATTGTTGGATGAACTAAACCGCGACTTCATATTGTTTGCGACACGCCTTGTCGAAGCAGACCGCATTTTCGTTACGTTTGGCACAGCCTGGATATTTTCCCACCTACCCTCCGACAACCGGATTGTGGGTAATTGTCATAAGCTTCCAGACCGGGAATTCGTGCGTTTCTTAACCTCAGTATCGGAAATAACAGCTCGCTGGAGCCCGCTTACCCGGAAACTACCCATTGTTTTTACGGTGAGTCCGGTCCGGCACCTGAACGACGGGCTGCACGGAAACACATTGTCCAAATCAATTCTTCAGCTCGCGGTTTCAGAACTTACTGATGCCGAATATTTTCCTACATTTGAAATACTGATTGACGACTTGCGCGATTATAGATTCTATGGCGAAGACTTGAAACATCCCTCCAAGATGGCTGAAGACTATGTCTATGAACGTTTCGGCGAAATGTTTTTCTCGCGCGAGACCGTTGCCACGGCCGCTGAATTCCGCCGCCGATCCTTACGCGAAGCCCACCGCCCAATAATCAAATGATTCTGATGAAAACAACCGATACCCTTCCTTCCAATATCACTCATCTGTTAACCGACAGCCGTAACTTTGTCGACGATCCCGAACGAATAACCTCGACCGCTTTTGTCGCTCTACGTACCGGGCTTGCTGATGGTCATCGTTTTATTGGCCAACTTTACCAAAAGGGGCTTCGGACATTCGTGGTTGATCATCTCCCTGAAGGTGATTTTCCAGATGCGGAATTTGTCATGACAGACAATACCTCGGATTTCCTCATCAGACTCGCATCTGAAAAGCTACGTAATTTCTCAGGTTCTCAAATTGTTATTACAGGGAGTTGTGGAAAAACGACCGCAAAAGAACATCTGGCGAGCGTCCTGCGCGGTGCGGTCAGAAGTCCCCGTTCGTGGAATTCAGGCGTAGGGGTTCCTCTTTCGGTTTTTGACAATACACTTGAAGATCATCGTTTCATCATTACCGAAGTCGGAATTGACGGACCGGGCCAGGTCGATCGCCTTCGGCCACTCCTTCGGCCTGAAATCGGAATTATTACCCGAATTACCGATGAACACGATGAACAGTTCGCTTCCCACACTGACAAGATAAAAGAAAAAATCAGTATTGTAAAGGATGCTCCGACCATCTATTATGAAGACTCGGATCCTGAAGTCGCTGAATGTCTTGAGACGATGACGTCCGCCCGATTGATACCGTTCAAGAGGATAGAAGATGTTTTCCCTGGAACAAGTCCTGATGTGTCTACTCGGTTTGAGGTCAGGGAGGTGCCCGGCAACTGTGTGCTGGCACTTGATTCATTTACAAATGACCTACCCTCCCTTGAAATCAGCCTCGATCTTGCCCGCCGGAGGATGGCCGGTAGGCGTCTGATTGTAATGCTTGGCGGCGCTTCCAAAGATAGACAGTTTGAGAAGATTCTTGATCAATATGGAGTAGATAAATCCTACTTTTTCCCCGACAACGAATCGGTCAACAAATTTCTTTCAACGGCCGTCCGCGACGATTTCAACAATGCCTTGATTCTGGTTAAGGGTGGTTATGCTGTCAATCTAAATCCTGTAGTCACATTTCTTGACGAAGCGCGTCATGACAGTTCGCTCGAGGTCGATCTCGATGCCCTTGTTCACAACTATAACTATTACCGTTCTCTTCTTCCACGCGATACGGGTCTTATCGGAATGGTTAAGGCTTCGGCCTATGGTGTCGGAGCACTCGAAGTCGCCAAGACCCTCGAGTCGAGAGGGGCGGCCTATCTTGCCGTGGCTGTAGTCGACGAAGCAGTTGCGCTACGAAGAGCCGGAATAAAAATGCCTATTATTGTACTCAATCCTATTACCAACAACTTCGAGGCTCTTTTCCGTTATCACCTCGAACCGGCAGTTTTTACAATAGAGGAACTACACAGAATCGCCGATGAAGCGACTGCCCACGGAGTCGATAAAGTCCCGGTTCACGTCAAGTTCGACACGGGCATGCATCGTCTCGGATTTTTACCTGAGGATATCGGCCACTTAGCGGACTGGTTACGTAATCATCGCGTCATCGAAGTCGCATCTGTTTTTTCCCACCTTGCTACCGCCGATTGTCCTGATTTGACAGAGTACACGTCGCGCCAAGTCGCTCTTTTCAAAAAAATGACCGAAGAATTTGCGGCTTTGTATGACGGTAAGTTCAAGCGCCATCTTCTGAATACTGCCGGGATCTCGACTCTCGGACACACGGAAGCAGCTTTTGATATGGCCCGTCTCGGATTGGGGCTATATGGCATCTCACCTCTTGGTGATGAAGAGACGAAAAAATTAAAGCCGGTCGCACGTCTGACATCCACAATCATTTCTCTTAAAAACTGGCCCAAAGGTACGCCGATTGGCTACGGATGTCGTGGTGTCACTTCGCGCGACTCTGTCATCGCAACCGTTCCAATCGGTTATGCTGACGGAATAGACCGTCATCTCGGTCGAGGGAACGCCGGGTTTGTTGTCAAAGGTGTCAGCTGTCCTACAATCGGCAATATCTGCATGGACTTGCTGATGCTTGACGTAACTGACGTTCCGGATGTCAAAGTAGGCGACGAAGTCGAACTTTTCGGCCCCTCCGCTCCTATTGAAAAACTCGCCGAGACTCTCGACACCATCCCATACGAAATCTTGACCTCCATATCACCCCGCGTCCGTCGCACCTATTTCCACCGCTAATCGAACTTTTACAGTTATTCGCGGAGATGGCTGTCGATAATGATGGTTACCGGGCCGTCGTTGACAAGCGCCACTTTCATGTCAGCACCGAATATTCCTCGTCCGACCGTCCGACCGAGCCTCTCGCTCAATTTATCGCAGTAGTATTCATAGAGTGGTACAGCTGTTTCATGACCGGCCGCACGAATATAAGACGGGCGGTTTCCTTTACGTGTAGAAGCAGTCAGAGTGAACTGACTGATCGAAAGCACTTCACCATCTACATCGACAACCGAACGATTCATCACTCCTGAGTCATCGTTGAAGATTCTGAGGCCGACGGTCTTTGAAACCAACCAATCAGCATCTTCACGCGTATCACCGTTTTCTACGCCCACAAGTATCATAAGTCCGTTACCTATCGCCGAAATAAGTTCGCCTTCGACCGTCACGGATGCTTCGGAAACTCTTTGGATTACAATTCTCATAGTCTGTTCGAATGTTTTGTTTATGAACACACACGCCACCTCGATCAAATTCCGGGGTGGCGTGTGTCGTATGTTATTCTAATTCAGAATTTATAGACTTAGAGCTGGGGACCGGCTGCTACAAGAGCTTTACCGGCTGCATTGTTTTCATATTTCTTGAAGTTCTTGATGAAGCGTTCAGCCAGATCTTTAGCTTTAACGGTCCATTCTTCGGGGTTGGTGTAAGTATCGCGGGGATCGAGGATCTTAGGATCTACACCGGGAAGTTCGGTAGGAATGGTGAAGTTGAAGATGGGGAGAACTTTGGTGGGAGCTTTCAGAATAGCACCGTCAAGAATGGCGTCGATGATACCGCGGGTATCTTTGATCGAGATACGTTTGCCTGTACCGTTCCAACCGGTGTTCACGAGATAAGCGTGAGCGCCGCTCTTTTCCATACGTTTAACGAGTTCTTCAGCATACTTGGTGGGATGGAGTTCGAGGAATGCCTGACCGAAGCAAGCCGAGAAAGTCGGGGTGGGTTCGGTGATGCCGCGTTCTGTACCGGCGAGTTTAGCAGTGAAACCGCTCAGGAAGTAATACTTGGTCTGTTCGGGAGTCAGAATCGAAACGGGAGGCAGAACACCGAATGCG
>CAYVXC010000025.1:0-18138 GCA_964454925.1 uncultured Bacteroides sp. | reverse complement strand
ACCGGAAGCATCTTACCGCTTTCGGTCTCTCTCAACCAAAAAAGACTGTCGAACCTTGATGGTTCGACAGTCTTTTTTTTGCGTAAAATGACGAAATCCGGAATATACCCGTCCGCCATGACATGCTGCGGATCCTAATCCTCTTATCATCCAGATAACCGCCGCCCGATCTCTACAAATCTCTTGTTAAGAGATTAGGTGACGATACAAAGATAGGTAAAATATCTGAATTTCGCGACATTATAAGGATAAAAAACCGGAAGTTTTCTTCTTTAATATCCAATCTTCTTATTTCAAACAACAGCTTCTCTTGTCTATCTAATAGATTTATAGATATTTAGGACAATACAAATCTCTTAACAAGAGAGGTGTTTTTTATGTGACATTCTTTAGCAAAAACTTATAGACCTAACTATTTGGAAAACAATAGTGTATAAATTTTTAACAACGTGAATTTTGTCTGGTAAAAATTATTGAATGGAAAAATCAGTCTGTTTTACTTTATAAAATTTATACTGTTTTATTGAATTTTTTGCAAGATGTTTCCATGTTGAACTATTAGAGTAGCCGAATCGCTTGAAAGGACGTAGGCATATAAATTTGACAACCAATCAATATTTGACCTTTCAATATAAATATATTGAATTTTAAATTGTACTCTGAAATCTAAAAGATATGAATTGTTCGAAATGTGGTTCACAAATTCCGGAAAGCGCTAAATTTTGTCTGAAGTGCGGACAACCCGTTGAGAATATCCCTGGTGGTACTAATAAAAGTATGAATGGCCCGCGTATGCCCCAGCCCGGTGCGCCACGTCCTGCGGGGATGCCCCAGCCCGGTGCGCCGCGTCCTGCCGGTATGCCTCAGCCCGGTGCGCCGCGTCCCGCCGGTATGCCCCAGCCAGGCGCGCCACGTCCCGCCGGTATGCCCCAGCCAGGCGCGCCGCGTCCCGCGGGTATGCCTCAGCCTGGTGCGCCACGTCCTGCCGGTATGCCTCAGCCCGGTGCGCCTGTCGGCGAAAGTAAAGGGCGGTTTACCAACGCTGTGCGTAGCGTTGCGAATGCTATTACCGGTGGCGCTCTTAACCGCGACATCGCCAATCAGCAGAATCAAGCCCTTCGTCAACAGGACCGTGAAGCTCAAGCTGAAATAAACGACGCCCGGCAGGCTCAACAAAATGCGGAGCGCGCCCAAGTCAGAGCGGAACAGGACGCTCAGCGTGCTGCTGACCGTCGCAGCATGGAATTAGTTGACGGAATCGAGGTCGTCAGAGGTCGAGCTATCTGGAACATCCAACCCGGCGAGGTCGCCCGACGCATCAAAGAAAGCGAACTCGAAGAAGTCGAAAAGCTTAAAGGTATTATTGTCCAAGAAGGATGCACAGCTCTCATATTTGCCAACGGGGAACTAATGACCTCGTTATCATCCGGTGCTTATCTTTTCTATAAATCAGTTGAAGAAGAAAAAGCTGCCATCAGAAAAGCGGTCGAGCAAGCCGAAAAAGAAATGGCTGAAGAGGAACGCAGACGTCTCGCCGAGCGTCGTCGTGCCCAACCGACATTTAGACAACTTGGCATAGTCGGCATGATGGGACGTGCGGTGAGCTGCGTTGGGCGCCTTATCTTCGGTGAAAAGAAAAAGGACGATAAAATAAAGAAGCGTCAGATTGATTACGCACGTATACTGGCTCGTCTTACTCAGCCACCGGTATTGGCGGTGTATATTGTCAGCAACCGCCATATACCTTTGACTTTCGGTGGACAGATCGACAGCGAAGGCGCGATCGAGTTCTCGCCCTATACCATCGGCGTTGGCATCCAAAACGTCGAAATCGGAGTCTCGCTCGAAGTCTGCGTAAGCGATGTTCACCAGTTAGCCGTGAACTATCTTGCTGACCGTTCACGACTGACAACGACGGAAATATACAAAATCCTGTCTCCTTCTATCGAGAATTTGCTGCGTTCTCAGTTACGTAATCTCAATTACGAGACGACCGGACTGCCCGCTGAACAGATCGAGCGCCTTAAAGAGGAAATACGTCAGACTGTCGACCAGCGGTTACATGGTCTGAAATGTACGACTGTCCACTCAATCACCGACAGTAACGCTGATTTCGAACGCTTCAGAAACGTCGAGCGCCAGCTCTATAACACCGAGCGCGAAATCGACTTCATGCAGCGCACTGGCGAATTCCGCAACCGCATGGAAGTCGAGGCTAACGCTCAGCAACTCCAGTCGGCCAGAAACGCCGAGGACCTTCGCCACAGCATGCAGCTGCTCAACAAGGACCAGCTTCTTCACGACAACGAGCTAGAGGAATTCATCGAACTGACCGAAAGCCAGCGACGGATCCGTCAGGCGACCACCGCCGAGGAAGAGCAGTCGGCTTTGGACGAACTGAAGAAGAGCCGGCTTGTCAAACAAGACGAGATCGAAGCTCTCGAAGACGCTTTGCTCCATAAGAAAATCCCACGCCAGGAAATCACGCAGCTCATGCGTATCCAGAGCCAGCAGAAAGTCGACGAAGCAAGTCTCAAAGCCGAATGGGCTCTTGGCGACATGCGTACCGACCACGATTGGGAACGCGAGGACCTCGCCCGTCGTCGAAACTGGGGTATCGAAGACGAAGAACGTGAACGTGCCTGGGTTGTGGAACAGCGCGAATATGACCGCGCGATGGGCCGCAGAAAAAGCGAAGACGATTATGACTTCGAACAGATGATGCGTCGCCGCCAGGTTGACCGCGAGGACCGGATGGAAGCCCGCGCCTGGCAGCTTGAGGACGAAGACCGTCAGTTTGAACGCCAGCGGATCAACCGCGACGACGAAGACCGTCTTGAAGGCAACCGTCACCAGCGTAACATCGAGAAACTGCAGGCGATGGCTCAGATGCAGGCCCAGATGGATGCCCAGAAGTATCAGCACGATGAAAACATCGCGTCGATTCACGCCAACGAGCAGATGAACCGCGATAGTACCTACGCCAATATGTCGGCCGAACAGATCCGTGCGGCCCAGCTCTCCCATCTGTCAGCCGAAGCACAGGTTGCTATGGCAAATTCCTACAGTTCTGAAAAAGAAATGGAAACCCTGCGCGCCGCCTCGGCCGATAAGGAAGCCATGATGCAGCAGATGCTCCGGATGCAACAGGACAGCACCGCCGCTCAGATGAACGCCATGATGCAGATGGCCGGAATGATCAAGGATACCGCGACCGGAGTCAGCGGTTCGTTCCAGGCGACCCAACAGCAGCGGATCGACAAACTCGAGTCCGAGCGTGCCCACGAACAGGCGCGCAACGAGCATCTTCAGGACACCGCGATTGACAATATCTCGAAAGTCAGCACCGCGGCGGCCTCGAACCTCAATGCTTTCAACGGCGGAATCATGTCAGCTCCCGCTCCGGCGCAAGCTCCCGCTCCGGCTCAGGCACCCGCGCAAGAGCTGATTGAATGTGAATGCTACAACTGTGGTCACACAATTAAAATCGTATATGGCGCGGAAGGCTGTCCCGACTGTGGAGCTCCTTTCCAATGGTAACACCTCAAACGTCAAATCATTATGAGCAACGGTATAAATCTTGACGGTGATGCGGCTGTTGTAGGGGGAATCCATACTGACTCCCACGATGTCACCAACAACGTGAACACCTACAACACTTCCAATACTCACAATACACAGAATAATACATATCAAAATATATATCAGGCTTCGAAAACCACGGAGGAACTGCGTCAGGCCAATGAACAGGAGTTTCTTCAGGCGGTTTGCGAACGGTTCTCGGACGGAATTCTTGACGAGGTAGAGATGGCGGAACTCAACCGTCTGCGTCTTCAGTTACAGATTCCTCAGGCGACCGCGAACGCGATCATCGATGAAGTCCGCCGGAGTGCCACATACCTTAACTCGGGTGAAGCTACCAACTTCCTTGCTTCTCAGCTTCTTGATGAAATTTACAACGCGGTGTCCGGTAACAACAGAGACGTACTGACCCGGAAATTTTCGAGTCTCGAGAAAATTGCGGACTCTTCGCTCGACAGCGATGTTCAGTTCTACTATCACATGCTGTTAGGCAGCCTCTATCCTGAAAAATGCACCGTTAATTTCATCAACACACCCACCGACAATTACTGGCAACTTTTTTGGGCCCATATCGCATACGTCAAACTCGGCAACATCCAGACGGCCGAGGCGCTTCTGCCTCGTCTGGGCGGATTCGGTGCGCCTCAGGGCGACGTAGCGCTACTCATGGCCGTCGACAATCTCTGGGATTACACCCGAAACGGGAAGGATAAATACTATGCCGATCAAACCGTCGACTATCTCACCAAAGCTGTCGAACACGGGATGAGCGAGACCCTTTACCCTCTTTGGTATGCGGTGGAGGATGCCGTCAACGGGGTTCCCTCCAAAGGAGAGTTTAAGGAATTCTTTTCTGCAAACACTCTCAAGGAGTTTAATCAGAAAGCCCCGGAAAAGAAAGGTGAAAGCAAAATGGCTCCTCCACCCATGCCAAAATTCAATCCCCAGAATGTTTCCCTTAACCAAATGCAGGGATTCAATCCTCTCCAGGCCGCGAAAACAATGGGATTCGGGTCTGCCGACTCTATTTCCAAAATGCCCAACGCCAACATCGGGTGGCAACAGTCCCAGACGGCCTCAAAAGGTTGCTTCGCTCCCCCGATGCCCGGCGCTCAGATGGGAGGACAGATGGCTCCTCCGCCTATGCCCGGAGCCTCAATGGGGATTCCCCCAATGCCCGGAAATCAGGTGCCGGGAAATCCGATGCCGGGCTCAGGTATGC
This sequence comes from uncultured Bacteroides sp., assembly GCA_964454925.1. Lineage (GTDB taxonomy): Bacteria > Bacteroidota > Bacteroidia > Bacteroidales > Muribaculaceae > CAG-873. The sequence continues at coordinate 13,334 of CAYVXC010000025.1, read as the reverse complement.
CCGGTTATCCAATGCAGGCGCCTGCTTCTCGTCCGACACCCGCACCGGTTAAGGCTGAAGTCCCGGATGAATTCGCCGAACACTATGGCATTGTCCTGACCGACACCAATCTCCTGGCTCAAAAGTATGGTAAAAGCCGGGAGGAAATAATCGCCGTGTTCCAGCCGTTCTTTGAGACAGCCGAAAGTCAGAATATGCACTGGGGATTTCTCGACGCGGCTGAATACTATGGCCAGATGGAATCATCAGACTGGCGTGAATATAACCGGTTGATCTCATTTTTTATAACAGAATACGGATTGCCGGCCGGTCCCGACCTTCATCTGATGATTGTCGGTGGCGGAGATGTCATACCCGTGCCGACAGTCAGCGACCCTTATGAGCACGGGAGCGGTGAAATCCCGACAGACACCTGCTATAGCTTCGACGGCAACTACCTTCCCGATCTTGTTGAGGGCGGTAACTTCGTCCTCGAAGTTAACCAGGCACGTAACAACGTCGCCCGACTTCCGCTCGAAGACGGTCAGCTTTCATCTGACCCGGAGAGCGATCTCGGCGCATATTTCAATCTGAGCGGAATTTTCGGGGGTGGAATTCCCGTTGACAGCGTGGTCATGAACAGCAACGCTGATTGGATTCCCGCAAGCGCCACGATGAGTCAGCATCTCCCCCTTCTGTGTGAAACCGACGATCCGTCTCTGACACGCGACCGGATGTATGTCAGCCCCGGGGTCACGACCGAAAACGCCGAAGCAATGGAGGTCTATAAAAACTCGATCTCTCAGGCCGGGATGTTGATGTTCAATCTCCATGGCGCCGATGCCCCCCAAATGCCCGGCTTCTATAGTTCGGGTGAAGCGTTCAATCCCTCCATGCTGAGTTTGAGCAGCGCTCGCGTTCTTAACACGGTCGCCTGTTTCGGCGCCCGCTACAAAGGTGGCTACTCACGCGAACAATCGATGGTTCTCAGCGCCCTCTACGGCGGTGGAATACTCCTTTACGTAGGGTCTCTCATACCGGTCCCGATGTACAGTAACTGTGATACAGACGAAGTTCGCGAACTGATGCTCCATCCAGGAACCGGAAGCGAGGTGTTCATGCGTCTCTTCCCTCTCTATCAGTTCAAGGGAATGACGGCCGGACGCGCCCTGCTTCAGGCCAAATGTGACTACTTCAACATGATGAGGCACATTGAACACGACGGGTTCTCGCTTAGCACCGCGCTTATGTTCTGTCTCTACGGAAACCCGATGCTCCATGTGAAAGCACGCAAGGACGTCATCGAAGCCGCCCGGTCCAACACATCCATTCCTGCCAACGGTGTTAAATCAGTTCCGATGCCGATCAGAAAGACGCTGACCCATCGCGTCATGGAGAAAGACCGGTCAAAAAGCCTGTTGGAACAAGTGAGGGGGTATGTCGACGATAACCTGACGGCTATACGCTCAATGACCGAGCAATATGTTTATCAGGCTCTCGGCCTTCCACCCGCCTATCTAGAAAGTATCGACATGCTGAGCCGCCCGCTTGGAGATGGAAATTATGAAACCGGCTACAGCTTCAACTATTATGACCCGAACGAAGTGTTCAGTCCCGAAAAACGGGTTGAAACCGACAGCGCCGGACGCATCAAGAGATTATATTCATATAAATAACAAACAATATATTTAATTTTAACCCCTAATATCAATGGCATTTTTTGGTTTCAAATCCTCTAAAGAAGTTGAAGAGGAAAAGCGCAAGGCAGCCGAAGCGGCCGCGCGCCAGGTTGAAGAAAATAACCTTACCAATCTTAGCAATCTCAGCACCGGGAGTCAGGTAAACATCGCCATCCCCTATTTCGATGTTTTCGACCCCAGCTTACGTAATACAGGCGTTCCCGTGTCGGTCCACGGCACTATCGTATACGCTATCGAAGACCTCGACCTCTTCCACAGCATCAACAAACGCGAAGCCTACAGCGACGAAACTTTCCAGAACAAACTTCGTTCGACGGTTACTAAATTCGTAAAAGGCGTCGTGACCAATGCACCCCGCGACGCGCAGATTCCGGTCGTGCAGATCGAAACCCGCATAATGGAGATCAGCGATCTCGTTGAAAGATACGTTGTTCCTAAAGTGGAAAGTTTATTCGGAATCAAGGTCCGGAGTCTTGACATCACCAGTATCATGATTGACAAGAACAGCCGCGGATTCCGCGAGCTGAATGCCCTGACCGCCGATCTCGAAAAAGACGACATCCTCGCCAGCCACAAAGCAAAACACGACCTGTTTAATAAGCAGAGCTCACTGAATCTCGACGCGCTTGACCGTCAGCACGAAATGAACTTTGGCGGCCAGGAAGAAATGCAGCGGATGAACCTCGAGCAACAGCGTATGCAGCTCGATCATCAGCGCGAAACCATGCGTATTCAGCGAGAGGAAATGCAGCGTGCCAGCCGTCTCCAGACCGAACAGACTTTCCTCGGCGCACATCAGGCCAACCTGAATGCCGGGATGGTTAACAACGCTCTCGACAACGGCATGAATGCTTTCGAAAACAAGTCGGCTTCTATGGGCGGTGCTTCCCAGATGCCCGGTTCATCAATGGGAATGCCTTCGATGGGTGCTCCCGGCATGGCTGCCGAGCCTAACGTGCAGTATATGGTCGGTGTAAACGGTCAACAGGCCGGCCCGTTCAACTGGCAACAGCTCAAACAGCTCGTTCAGCAGGGACAGCTGACCGCTCAGGCATATGTATGGAAACAAGGGATGCCCCAGTGGGCTCTCGCCGGACAGGTCGCCGAACTTCAGCCCCTGTTCGCAAACGCCATGCCCCAGATGCCCGGCATGCCTCCCCAAATGCCCGGTTTCTAAACGCTCATTATAATCAACAATCAATATTTACTTTTCTATTCCAAATTAAATTATTATGGCAAAACCACTTATTCCCGAAGAATTGGATGCCCTGATTCAGGAGTATCTTACCGATGGAATCATCACCGCCAAAGAACGTCAGGTTCTTTTGAACAAAGCTGCTCAACTTGGTCTTAACGTTGATGAAATTGACCTTTATATCGACGCTCAGCAACAGAAAGCCGACCAACAGGTCGATGCAGCCGTCAAGAAACAACGCGGTCAGACTTGTCCCTATTGCGCCGGAAGCATTCCCCAGCTTGCTGACAAATGTCCTCACTGTGGTCAGCACATCTCGGCCGAAGCAAGCGATGAACTCAAAGAAATCATCGAGAACCTCGAAGAATCGCTCGTTGATTTCAAATCTGGTAAGGACTTCGCCAGAAGCAAGGCTAATGTCGAAAAATATATCCGTAAAGCACAGCTTTACTATAGCAACAATCCCAAAATCCAAACTCTGATCGCCGAAGTAAAGGCTGAATCTGAAATTGCCGAAAAGAAAGCCAAATCAGACGCGACAAAGAAAACCCTCGTCAAGATTCTGACCTACAATAAATGGATCACTATCATTGTTATCCTTCTCCTTATCGTCGGTATCATTAGTGCGATCAGATCGTGTCAGGGACCCGATCCCTCAACGGATGCTCAGGCATGTATTCAGCAAATTGAAAAAGCGCTGAGCAACGACGATGTAGCTAAAGCCGAAGGCTTGTTCTCATCATACAAATTAGGTAAAGCCAAAGTAACTCCCGGCGGTATTTATATCGTCGAATATTATATTGAGCACGACAATCTTGATAAAGCCGCCGCTATGGCTAAAAACCTCGACTATAGCGAACAGGAAATTTATGAAGGCAAAGTCGCGGATGCTTACATTGAAAAAGGTGAATATGAGAAAGCCGAATCAATAGGTGTCCGAGGCTTTATAAGTGATAGTAAAATACCATTCTTTAGCAAAGTCGTGAAGCACATGAAAAAATCTGGTGCTTCGAAAGCAGAATTGGAGTCCTACATCACGGGGGTAGTAGCACGTGCAAATATTGATAAAGATGCTATTGAGACATCCTTAAATGCGCTTATTGAAAACTGATCCTATTTTAACTTCTACATGTCAAGCATCTGTTTCGAGCAGTTGCTTGACATAATTTTTACTTATATTTTTTCTTTTACAACTAATCAATAAGTTACCACGGGATTTTTAAAGAAACTCGGCTAGGTTGATCGAATGATCCGGAAACATAATATAAAGTTCTAACATTCGTTATTAAAGCATAACATTTTGACAAAAAACTCTTATGGCAAGCGGATTTGCAAAACCAATCACGATCAAGGAAGCGATCGACAATATACTCCTTAGAAAATACCTTATCCCGGCTATTCAGCGCAAATTTGTCTGGAGCAGCGGTCAGATCGAGGTGCTGTTCGACAGCATCATGCGCGGATATCCGATCAACTCTTTCATGTTCTGGAGTATAAATACCCCCGAGATAAAAAACGATTTCAAATTCTATCAGTTTCTGACCGAGTATCGCCAGTTCTTTAAAGAAGACAATATAGACATCGATACTAAAGGAAACGATGATTTCTACGCGATCATTGACGGCCAACAGCGACTGACGAGTCTCTATCTCGGCCTGAAGGGTTCTTATGCCTACAAGATGGCGAGAAAATGGTGGCGCGACGATCAGGAAAGCTTGCCGACGCGCCGGCTCTATCTCAATCTTCTGTCGCCGGTCAAAGATAACGAGCGTTCGATGAAATATGATTTCCGTTTTCTGACAGACTCAGAAAGCCAACGCGAGGACGAGCACACGAAGTGGTATCGGGTAAACGAAATCTTGAAATGGAGCAATAAGAACGAATTCTGGAAATATCTTAGATCAGAACCGATTTTCGATGAAAACGATTTTGCATACGAGACGATTACGACTCTTCGTGACCGGGTATTCGAAGAACCGCTGATTAACTATTATCTCGAGGAGAGTCAGGACATCGATCAGGTTCTTGAAATATTTATCCGCACAAACAGCGGTGGCGAACCGTTGAGTTTCTCGAATCTCCTGATGTCCTATACTACCGCCAACTGGCGTACTCGCGATGCGCGCAAGGCTTTTGAGGACCTGATCAAACAAGTTTTCGCAATCGGCCAACCGAATTTCGTCATTAACAGCGATTTGATTCTGAAGACCTGTCTGGTTCTGCTCAATGAAAGTATCAAATTCCAGGTCAAGAATTTCGACAAATCGATTGTCGAACAGTTCGAGATAAACTGGCCTGAAATAAGCGAGGCGATCGTCGAAGCGTTCAGACTGATTGAAAGCTGGGGATTCAACGATTCGAATTTCAGAGCCAAGAACGCCATCATTCCCATCGTGTATTACATCTATCACAACAATCTCCAGAAAAGCATCAATAACAAAGCTAGATATGAGGAGGCGAAAACATCGATCCGTCAATGGTTATGCATGTCTCTTCTGAAAGGAGTATTCGGTGGTCAGCCCGACAACGTTCTGGTGAAAATACGCCGGGAGCTTGAGCCTCATAAAGGCGACAATGTCTTCCCGCTGAAAGAAATCAGGGATGCGTTCAAAGAAGATCCATCCAAGAATCTTTCTTTCTCTGACGAATTTATTGAAGGTCTTCTGAGTACCCGGAAAGATCAGTCGAACTGTTACATCATTCTTTCCCTGATTTATTCTCATCTCAACTTCAATCAGGAACTCCATAAAGATCATCTCCACCCGTTCAGCTACTTTGATAAGCTTCAACAGGGCTCAATGTCAGACGAGGATTTTCAATTCTATAAAAACCCTGAGATTTATGACTCAGTTCTGAATCTCCAGCTTCTGAACGGTTCGCTCAACGAATCCAAGAATGATATGGAATTGGCCGCTTGGGTCAGAGAAAAAAATATCGACTTTGACGCTCAACTCATCCCCAAAAACGTAAGTCTCGATATTAGGGATTTCAGGACATTCATAGGCGAGCGGAAAAAGATGTTGAAAGACCGCCTCAACTCGATCGTCGGCAACGATTCACGGACAGAAATAACGACAGCCGAAGTTTAATTATTTTTGTACAGCAAAATAGACCTATGAAATCGTTCCGTATCTTTTGGACAGCAATTAAAGCAACGCGCCGCGAGATGTGGGTGTCGTTACAGGTTTTGCTGGCCGCAACGCTTGTTCTGTCTCTTTTGCTCTATCTCGTGGAGCATAATGCTCAACCCGATGTGTTCCGGAACTATTGGGATGCATTGCTCTGGTCTTTTATGGGATACTTCGATGATCCCGGCGAGTTCGCGACATACACCCCGATCACTTTCTGGGGGCGTATCCTGAAAATAACTTGTGCGATTGTCAATATCGCGATTTTCGCCGTTCCGGCCGGTTTGGTCGCCGGCGGCTTCTCGGATGCCATGGCCGAGGACAAACGACGGCATGAACTGGCCGACTACCGCGAACGTCTTTTGAAGGCTTTCCGAAGGAAGCAGGACCGGCTGACCAAATTTCGCGTCGTACCACGATATGTATCGCCTGTCGACATCCAGGCGATGCAACAGATCGATACGAAGGATATAATCGACGGCGTCCGCTCGTCGGAATCAATGTTCCGTCTCCGAAACCTTGCGACGGCTATTCCGACCGATCGACATCCCCAGGACAGACTTGTCATTGAGACCGTTCCTTGTGAAGGTCGAACTGAATATGGATGCATGATAGACCGTGGCAGCCCGATTACAATCGTCGCTCCAACGGCGGCCAATGAGGTCGCCATCGGACATTTTGCCTATTATCTCGCCCTTTATGGCGGTTTCAACTATGTCAGTAAAGAACGCGATGAGGACCCCGACAATCCACGGAGCTATTATCTTTTAAGCGATGACTTGACCGACACCGAACAGAAATATGTCTCCAATCTCGCGGAACTTTCACAACGACCCGACAGCTGGTTGATATTTGTGATTGCTGCCGACTCGGTCCATCCTGAAAATCTCCACTTTGTCACCGCCATTCAATCTAAACTCAACGCGGGAGAGTCAACGGTCACCGACCGCGAACGTTTCCACGAACTCTATGAAAGGATAGCTGACGATATGGATAACGACTTCGGGTTGAAATCTGAGTGCGATTTACGCTACCTCCCTGCCGGGAAAAAGAATGTGGCTTTTCGAATGGGCTCCGGGAGTGACCGGAATGCCTTCACGCTCCGTCTCGACTGGGCCGTGGCCGCTTTTGATGACCGCGAGATTGCCATTGCCCGGCGTCTGGCTACGGACATCGCCTCGGTACTCCTTCCCGGGCGACCCGCAGAAGACGTTGACCCAAGCTGGAAATCTACGGGATTCGGTTACTGAAATCTTTCTCACTCGCGCATCTTTGTCAATCCTGAACCGCTGTCCCGGGTTGCTTTTTTCAGGTGAAATGCGTATATTTGCAACATATAAGCATTTGACATGGGACTCTCTAAATCAAAATACACATTGTTCTGCCAATGCCCGAAAGCATTGTGGCTTAGAACCTATAAACCAGACGCAGCAACTGTAGATCATAGTGTCGAAAGCCGTTTTGCATCCGGAAACATCGTAGGCGACCTCGCGATGGGGCTTTTCGGCGACTTTGTCGAAGTAACCGCCACGACGGAAGAGGGTGTCCTTGACCTCGCGGAGATGATACGTCGGACTCAGGAATGTATTGCACAAGGCGTCGAAAACATCTGCGAAGCCTCGTTTTCGTACTATGACGAAGTGTCGGGAGCCAATTATTGTGCCGTCGATATCCTACGCAAACAGGGCGACGGCTACGCCATCTATGAGGTAAAGAGCAGTACGGGAAATGACTCGCCAGAGAAAAATAATCCCGACACCTTGCAGAAGTATGCCCGCGACATCGCCTATCAGAAATGGGTGCTGGAGAATTGTGGTGTCAATGTTACCGACGTCTATCTCGTGAGATTGAACAATGAGTATCGGCTTGAAGGTGACCTTGACGTAAAGAAATTATTCCATATCACCGACATGAGTGTCCACGTGGCTGCAGAGAGTCAGATGGTCGATGTCAATGTGAGACGCGCCGCAAAAGTCTTGACAGAGAAGAGCGAGCCAACAGTGAATCTCGGCGAATGGTGTCAGAAACCTTATCCGTGTGCTTTCTGGGACTATTGCACCGGTCATGTGCCGGTAAACTCCGTTTTCAAGCTCTACCGCATGCCCTTCAAGAAATCGCTGGAACTCTATCATCGAGGGATTGTGACGTTTGAAGACGTCGCCACCATGAAGCTGAGCGACAAGCAGCAGCTGCAGGTTGCCAGCACCTTGGCTAATGGCGATTACATTGACAAGGAGGGCATACGTGATTTCCTGACTACGCTTCGCTATCCTCTATACTTCCTCGATTTTGAAACCGAGCAGCCTGTCGTGCCGAAATATCAGGGCACGCGGCCCTATCAGCAAATACCGTTTCAGTATTCGCTTCACCGGATTGAAAAAGAAGGCGGAGAACTTCGCCACACCGAATTTCTCGGCAACGGGGTTGATGACCCGCGGCGCGCACTCGCGGAACAGATTTGCCAGGATATACCGATGGACGTCTGCACAACGGCCTACAACAAGGCATTTGAGTGCAGCCGCTTGAGGGAACTGGCACGCGAATTTCCCGACCTTGCCTCTCACTTGCTGAATATAGCCGACAACATGGTCGATTTGCTCGTTCCGTTTCAGAAGGGCTACTATTATGCACCGCCGATGGACGGCTCGTTCTCTATCAAGAAAGTGCTGCCGGCATTGTTCCCCGATGATCCGACACTCGACTATCATAATCTGACCGGAGGAGTGCAAAACGGTAGTGACGCCATGGCTGTCTATCCGAAGATGGGCGAGATGAAGCCGGCCGAACGCGAAAAGACTCGCCGAGCCCTGCTCGAATACTGCGGTCTCGACACCTTTGCCATGGTCAAAATCTGGCAAAAACTCAAAGAAGTAAGCGAATAACGAAGGGGTGTCATGATTATACCTTCGAAGACAAGAATAATGATTGTGCCTGACTTCGGCGTGAGCGCCGAAGATGAGGCTATGGTGGCTCTCAAAACCGCGATTGAGGCCGAGGAAGACTATGTAGTCAAAGTGGTCGATCTTCCGTCACTGGTGAGTAGCGAGCATAAAGGCGAGGAGCTGACTGACTCAAAGATTATAGAGCTCTCGGCCCGGAAACTTGAGCAGCTTTCGGAGTGCAGCAATCTGGTGTGGGACGGCTCTAATGACGTAACAGTGCCTGAAGTCAAGACCATAAAACTTACGTTGAAAAACAGGCGCCGTTTTTCGCACACCCTCGACCCGGAATCGACTTCCCCTGAAAGCAATCCCAAAGTAGCCGCCCCTTTTCTCGATGACGAGACGATTGACCTTGACGAAATTTTGTCACGTATCAATGAGGAATGTGCAGATTACGAGTTGGGGAAGCCTGACGCTTTGGTCGTGTTCGGAAAGTCGGTGATGCTGGCCGGAGGCGTAGGTCGCGCCAACGTACTTTTCGTTAATCCAGAATATGACTGGGAATGGCCGTGGAAAAAACAGTATTACTACGACAGAAAGTTGGCAGGACTGTATTGGGAAAAGAAGCGCGACTATGAGAAAGACCGGATGGCGACAGTGCTGTGGTGCGGCACAGAGCGGTCGGGGCGATATCGTTACTCGCGGCGCTATGGCATCATAACCAACAATGACTATATCGGTGATTTCTGGGACAGATATCCGCAGATGGCCGAGGTTGCGCGCGAACTTGATGGCGACCCCGAGGCTTTGGCAAATTTTATACGCGATTTCGCCGACGATAAAATAACCAATCCTCTTGAGGAAGTATATGAGGCGATAGGAAATTTACCCAGGAGGGGTATTTCAAGTCTGCATGAAAAATGCAATTTTACAGAGCCGTTAAAGCTCGAGAACTTTACAGTTCTAGGCATACGCTTCGGTGTGCCGATGTCAAACGGCCAGTCTTGCAATAAACTGAAGGTTGCCGAGCATGATTATCCCATGCCGCTTGAATGTGTCAGCACTCGCCGTGAGCTCAACTTGCTGCGCGACGCCATCATTCGGACCGGTGGCGGAAACGAAAAACCGTATAAACGCATCCTAATAGTTCCCGATTACTTTACGCCATACGACAGCCCTATAGTTCAGGAACTTCATTCGCGGCTCAGGCGGATGGACCACTACGTGGCAGTATTCGTTGCGGGCGATACTCTCGAAAAGTCGCGTCAAGGCCTGGAGCGCCGTTGCAAGGTCAAACCTTTTGATCTTATAGTTACGCTTGAAACGGGATGCTTGCTCGCCGGTCGTGTCACCAACTGCCCGCGCATCTTTGTCAATCCTGACTGGACGACATGGGAGTGGATGAGACGTTACCTTGGTAAGGACATCGACCGGCTTGAAGGTCGTGGAGAAGATAAAAGCGGACCGTTCTTCACTTATCATCTCAACAAAGACGAAATTATTTCGGCCCGGCAGATGGCTGAGCGCAGTGACATAAAACGCGGAAACCTTCCGATCTACGGTTGGTTCACGATTGACGCTGTTGATTCAGATCTGACTGAAGAACACATGAAGCGCTTTAATACAACTACCTATATTCCGGGCCTAAGCCTTGTCTCAGAGGATGGTATTGATGTGCTTGCAACCCAGATTCACAACTTATTAACCATTGACAGCGATGAATAAATTCTATTACTCCCGGACATATACATTCGAAGCACCCAAAGGGAATCGGAAAAATTATTTCTTCAATCTCACTGAGCGTTATGGACAAGTGGCGGCCTTCAAGTTGAACGACAAAGGTAATGATGATGTAATCTCTGCCACCATAGAGACTGATGGAGACACCGAGACAGCCACCTTCATCTATATGGGACATGAATATTCATTGCGAGCCAATCGTTTCATCCCCAAAGGATATCCTATGACCATCAATGGCCGGCTGGAGAAGAAAGATGACCGGCTCAAAGATGCTCACCTCCACACCGCTAATAACCGTCAAGAAATTGAACGTTCAAACTCTTGCGGATGCATCTGTTGCGAGCGTATCTTTTCGGCTGATGAAGTGGAAGACTTCACCGATGGAGGCGAAACGGCCATCTGCCCCTACTGCGACTGCGACTCTCTGATAGCCGACGGCCCGGAAATCAAATTAAACAACGACCTACTCACTGAACTAAACAAAAAATATTTCTGAATAATGAGCAACTTAACTCTTGAAGAACTTGACAAGAACGTGCTTCGTAGCAAGGAAGACTACGATGCTCTTCGCCAACAGGCCGCTGATGACGATTGGCTATGGTCTGCCGTAGATGAGGCCGAGCCACATAGCTACCCCTGCGTGGCTATCATCCAGCCCGTCGTTTACAACAATGACGCCGGGACGGCCGTCCTCAACGTTATCTATGTCTATCCATCCGATTTTAATTAGTTTAACAGACATTATCCAGGGTAGATCATAATTCCACATTGTCGATATCATTTGACAACGCGAATAACTCAGGAAAAATTTCACCTGACGGATGGTCAGGCCATCTTATGATTTTAATTTGGGAATGACTTGCCAGTAACCTGTCTTTCGTGAGCCTACACGTCTTAATTCCACAAATTTCTCCATCGAACGACGTTGAGATCGCACGAGGCCTTCTTTGACCCCAATTTTCTCCGCAATTTCCGGAATAGAGAGATACGGATCAGCGTTTATCTCATTGATAATTCTTAACTGAAGGGGAGATAGCACTTGAGAAAGTACTGAAGTGGGCTTGGCATAGAAAAGTGTTTCGGGTTCATTAGCCTGACTTATATTTTCTTCCTCATAAGGAATTGACACCGAGGCTTTCTTTCTTGGAGTCTTATGTAGCGGGAGAGTCAACCAAACTTCCGTCACGTCCGGCTCTTCATGAATGTCGGGAGATGCAAATTTCAAGTCATTCCATGCTTTCATTATTTTCTGGAATCCGGAACCGATGTTATCACCGAAGCCAACCATTCGGAGTAATTTCTGTATAGTAGCATTACGGGCGCGGGTATAATCTCCTTCATAGATACGTTCGGGGGGAATCCTTAATGTTCCGGGATTACGCATCACAATTTTGTCCGTCATCCGGTCTATACGAAGTACTCCTCCGAGTTTATAGTCACAATACGTCAAGCTATTGACCATGGCCTCTCGGACAGCATCATAAAGAACGCCACCGTCTTTTCTGCTTCCATCTACAATGCGTCCCTCTGATGGAAGTGTGAATAGAAGTTTACGAAGGGTCAGTAGAAGGAAGTTATAGAGGTTATCTTCCCAACGACCATCATCAGTCAGTCGGTCATTCCACTTCAAATCATCCCCGGGCTGAATATCGATTCTGTCAAGATAGTCAACCCTAAATGAAGGAAATACTTCATGGATGGAGTGCCCTTTCCCAAACATCAGGAGACCGGCCATGGTGAGCCCCTCCAAACCTTTTTTCCTATCAACAGCGTAACCTCCCATTTTAGTAAGGAATTCCTTGTCATCAAGCCCTTCATAGGTATGCTGAGGATTTTTATGTAAGAAGGATAACCGATATTTCCGAAGAGTCTCTTCATCTATATCGTGCATGTCGTAACATTCTATTATCTGCGAGTCAATATCGTCTGAACTATCGCGGATGAGGAGGGTCAATTCTGTCTTCGAGAGATGTCGATCGCCTTCGAATAGACGTTTGTATGATCCTGACTGAAGATTGTTGTTTATGTACACTGGCTTGTTGTGATAACTTGCCTCCGGCACATAAATATAGATTACTTCCTTACCCTCTACCTCTACAATTCGCACATCACTATCGACTAATACATTGCAGCTGACTTTCTGAGGATTGTTAAGCATATTGAAGAAATCTGTCACGACTTTATTTGCGTCTGCCACTCCTGTAATTTCAAATCGCTTTGCTTTGGAATATGACTTATTCTCTGTGACACCAAGCAGAATGACCCCTCCACGGGAATTAGCGAAGGCTGAATAAGTTTCCCATACCGACGATGGCAACGAGGAACTACAGGCTTTCATCTCCAACTGATAGCCCTCACCACTTCTTATCAGATTCACGATATCGGCTGCTTGTATCATAATATTTTCGGATTCTTAATGTATCTTTTATGTTTATAAATACGTATGATGATATATGTGAAGATATCTGAGGGTTTATGATCTGTGCATTCCTCCTTATTTTATCTTCACGTATGCAAAGTTACTAAAAATAAATGAATTGACAAAGTATAAACATAAAATGATGAAGATAAGACACAGGGGGGAGTGCAGATAATTTTATGTTTATATTTTGTGTTGATAGGCTCGGTGGGCGGTCAGAAGTTCGAGAGGACGACGGTCGAACGGGGAGCGAGGGTGACGGGGCCGTCGAGGGGGAAGGTAGCGCTGTTG
>CAYVXC010000024.1:7465-18412 GCA_964454925.1 uncultured Bacteroides sp. | reverse complement strand
TTCTTATCCCAATACGCGCCACCCATATCCCAGTTGGCAAACCACATTTCTTCGGTTTCAAGATACTGCGCCTCCAGATTAAAAATACCGGCGTGAGCAAGTAGCGCTGCGAAACGGTCTTCGTGGATGCCGGCCAAATAATAAATCGAGAAGCCTCCATAGCTGGCTCCGGTAGCACCGATACGTTTCGAATCAATTGCCGGTTCGTTTACTTTCATATAATCAATGGCCGAAAGATAGTCGTTCATATTCTGACCGGGATAGTCTTTCGAAATCTGTTCTTCCCATTCAGTACCGAAACCCGGCACACCGCGACGGTTAGGAGCAACGATAATATAGCCGTTTGAAGCCATTAGTGCAAAATTCCATCGATAGCTCCAGAACTGGCTGACAGCACTCTGTGGACCTCCCTGACAATATAAAATTGCGGGATATTTCTTTGAGTTGTCAAACTTGGGAGGATAGACGGCCCATGTCAGCATTTCTTTCCCGTCAGTGGTGGGAACCATTACCTTCTTAACTTCGGGCATGGTCAGCTGCTTAAAGATGTAACCGTTAACATCGGTAAGAGCGGTTGCAGCCGGAACTTTCTTTGAAGGTTTATTAGTAACAAGATAAAGTTCATTTGGGCTCAACATGGAGTGACGGAGAGCAACCACACGGTTATTGTCAACAACTGATAATCCCGTATAGTCATAAATATCTTCGTCAAGAACTTTTACAGCGCAGTCTTTAAGTGAGATTTCAAAGACGGGTGCTCCACCTTGGAAATAAGCGATAAAAACAATCGACTTAGAATCGGGTCTCCAGGCAAATTCCTCGATGGTATAGTCCCAGTCTATAGTGAGATCACGTTTCTCACCGGTCTGCATGTCCATGATGAAAAGACGGTTCTTATCGGCCTCATATCCGTCTCGTTCCATGGAAAGCCATGCCATATAACGACCATCAGGTGAGAAAGAAGGGTTAGTATCATAACCCATCATTCCTTCCGTTAGGTTCTTTGTGGCTCCGGTGGTCATGTCATAGAGATAGAGATCGCTGTTGGTCGAGACAGCGTAATCAAGTCCTGTTTTCTTTCTTGAAGTATAAACAAGCCCCTTTGAATCCGGTGTCCAGGCGAGTTGTTCAACTCCTCCAAACGGTTTCATCGGAGCCTCAAAAGGCTCATCAATCATTACATCCTTAAGATTCACTACCTCCGCGCCGGTATAGTCCCCGACAAAGGGATGAGGAATCTCCGTTACCCATTCGTCCCAATGACGATACATCAAGTCATCGATCACTTTACCGGTTGCCTTTGGAAGATCAGGATAAAGATCGGCAGCCGTGCGGCCATATTTGATGTTTCGGACAATTACGACTTGCTTTTCATCTGGAGAGAAAAGAAATCCCTGAACACCGTCATCCAAAGATGTAAGCTTTGTACGGTCCTGCCCGGCTGCATCAGTGATCCAAAGCTGGGGCTTACCGGCATCATCGGGATAGATAAATGCTATTTTATTCCCATTTTCAATCCATACGGCCGAAGACTCGCTCTTCGGTGTATGAGTAAGTCTCTCGTTTGCGTTAGTTTTGAGATCGAAAACATAGAGGTCAGCATTCGAACGATTCTGTTCAACACCTACGTATGTCACCGAGTACAGAACTTTCGTGCCGTCAGGTGAAACTACAGGCGATGCAACCCGTCCAAGTGCTTGCAACGCGTCGATGTCAAATAGTCCTGTCGAACTTTTAAAATCAGGACGATCGATAAACGGCGCCGTTTCAGCGTCTGCCGCAACGGCTGTACCGGTCAATCCGATAAGAGCGGTAGCTCCCATAATTAGAGATTTAAGCATAAAATAAGATTAGATTGTTGGTATTTATTTTTTTCGTTTTGTATAACTTTTCTTCTGCGAGGAATCTTTTCGAATGACATTTGAGTCAGAAGCCCGGTGATTGTTTGGCACAAATCCAGAGCCTCCTGCAAATAGTTTTTTTGCAAGATCGGGGCGATGTAACCGATTAAGCGATGCCATAATATCTGCCCGGTAAGTCTTGTCATACCAAAAGAAATATTTTCTTTGTGCTAATTTTTCTTCCGGTCGCGTCGCTGTAAATACTTTCTCACCGGTATAAGGATGAATACCTGAATAAAAAATTTCAGTCGCAAGAGTCATCGGTGTCGGTGTAAAGTCCTGGACCTGTTCCAAGTGAAAATCCAATCCTTTTGTCTTACATGCAAGCTGAGCCATATCAATTTCATGACATCCCGGATGACTCGAAATAAAATATGGTATCAATTGCTGATTCATACCATTTTTTCTGTTGACACTGTCAAAAATGGTCTTGAAGTCATAGAACAAATCGAACGACGGTTTCCGCATTATATTCAGAACACCGTCTTCCGTATGTTCCGGAGCAACTTTCAATCTCCCTGAAACATGCTTTTCAATGAGGTCTTCGTTGTATTGCCTATTAATACGGTCGATTCTTTCGTCGCCGGTCTTGTGCATAGATAGATCGTATCTTACACCACTGCCTATAAACGATTTTTTGACACCGGGAATTTGATCCACACTTCTATAAATGTCAAGAAGTTCGCTATGATCGGTATTGAGATTTGGACAAACTGACGGATGAAGACACGACGGTCTTTTGCATCTGTCACAAAGTGAAAGATCATGCCCCTGCATTCCGTACATGTTTGCAGACGGGCCACCCAAATCGCTTATATACCCTTTGAAGTCTTCCATCGCGGTTACCTTCTTGACTTCTTTCAATATTGATTCTTTTGAACGGGAGGCGATAAATTTACCCTGATGAGCGGAAATAGTGCAAAACGCACACCCACCAAAACAACCACGATGCATATTGACCGAATGGCGTATCATTTCGTATGCCGGAATACGCTTGTCTTTGTATCTCGGATGTGGGGTTCGAGTATAAGGGAGATCAAACGAACGGTCAATCTCACCTTGACTCATTGCCGGGAACATGGAATTAATCTTGATGGCGTAATCATTATACCCTTGCCATACAACAAGGCCCCCACTCCGTGAATTTGACTGCTGTTCAATATCCTTGAAATTTCGCGATTGCGCCTCCCGCGAAGAAAGTACGGACTGCCAATCATTAAGTACAATATTATTTTCGTCAGATTCACTCGGCAGTTCTGAGAGTGGGCGACGTACAACGGTTTGTCTTACATCTGTAATAGACCCTAAATCTTCTCCCTCTGAAAGCCGACGGGCTATTTCAACTATCGGACGTTCACCCATACCGTAGATTATCATGTCGGCCGGGGAATCAATGAGAATCGACGGCCGCAGACGATCCTGCCAATAGTCATAGTGTGAAACGCGACGTAAAGACGCTTCGATACCTCCGGCTACTACTGGAACATCCGGGAACAGATCCTTTAAAATCCGGCTGTAAACAATAGTCGGATAGTCGGGCCTGGCACCATGACGCCCTCCCGGTGTATAGGCATCGTCACTCCGGCGGCGTCGGTTTGCAGTGTAATGATTAACCATTGAATCCATAGCACCTGCCGACACACCGAAGAAAAGTCGGGGACGCCCAAACTTCTTGAAGTCCCTGAGATCATCCTGCCAATTAGGTTGTGGGACTATCGCGACTTTATAACCGGCAGCCTGAAGAGTGCGACCGATCACTGCGGCACCGAACGACGGATGATCGACGTAAGCATCGCCCGTGAACAAAACCACATCCACATACTCCCATCCGAGAGCCTTCATCTCCTTAACGGATGTCGGTAGATAATCTGTGAAGAACCGGCTCATTTCTGCATTTCTTCTAATTTTACCTCAAGCTTGATTATCTCATCTCTAAGACGGGCGGCTTCCATGAATTCCATTTTCTTGGCGGCCACCAGCATTTCGTTGCGGAGCGCCTTGATATGGGTTTCGAGTTGGTCTGATTTCATATATGCAACCACCGGATCAGCGGCAACTGACGAATCAAGCGCCGAAGAATATTCGTTGGCATAAGGTACCGATTTTCTGATTTTTTCCCGGACTTCGCGTTTTTCTTTCGCAGTAAGCTGACGTCCGTTTTTGTCCAGTCTTGGAACATCTTCCTCGTCTTCCTTGCCGACAATGATATTACGAGCCTTGATGATAGCTGTGGGCGTAATTCCATGCTCTTCGTTGTATTTCATTTGTAAAGCTCGGCGACGTTCAGTCTCGTCAATCGTGCGTTGCATCGAGTCTGTAACTTTGTCTGCAAACATTATGACGCGACCATTGAGATTTCGGGCGGCGCGACCCACTGTCTGCGTAAGAGAACGATGGTTACGCAGGAAACCCTCTTTGTCAGCATCGAGGATAGCAACCAGCGAAACCTCCGGCAAATCGAGGCCCTCACGAAGAAGGTTGACACCGATAAGGACGTCGAATACTCCGGCTCTCAGGTCGTCAAGAATCTTAATTCGGTCCATAGTTTCCACATCACTGTGAATATAGGCCGACTTAATATCCATCTTGAGAAAATAATCATTCAGTTCCTCTGCCATACGTTTTGTCAAAGTTGTGACAAGAGTACGTTCACCGCGTTCGATATTCACAGTTATTTCTTCCAAGAGACGGTCAATCTGGTTAGCAGTTGGAAGGACTATGACTTCCGGATCAAGCAGACCGGTCGGACGGATGATCTGTTCCACCACGATTCCTTCGCTTCGCTCAAGTTCATAGTCAGCCGGAGTGGCTGATACATAAATCGTCTGAGGAGTCAGAGATTCGAATTCCTCAAACTTCAAAGGTCTGTTGTCGAGTGCCGACGGAAGACGGAACCCATATTGAACAAGGTTAGTTTTTCGGGAAAGGTCACCGCCAAACATAGCCCTAATCTGAGGAAGAGTTACATGGCTCTCATCTATTATAGTCAGGAAATCCTTCGGGAAATAATCAAGAAGACAGAACGGGCGCTGACCGGGCTCGCGACCGTCGAAGTAACGGCTGTAGTTCTCGATTCCGGAGCAATGTCCTATTTCTTTAATCATTTCGATGTCATAGGTCGTCCGTTCATAAAGGCGGCTTGCTTCAAGCTCCTTCCCTTCAGCATTAAAAGCCTCGACTTCTCGACCAAGATCGAGCTGCATGGCTTTGACCGCTATTGCCTGACGGGCTGGAGTAGTGACGAAAATGTTGGCGGGATATATATTGAACGAATCATGATTTCCAAGAGGAGTCAGATCGTCAGGGTGAAAGGTCTCAAGAGACTCAATTTCGTCGCCCCAGAATGTCACTCTTAAAACTATGTCCTCGTAGGCTAATCTAATATCGACCGTGTCACCTTTAACACGGAACATGCCACGGTTAAGCTCCGTCTCAGTCCTCGAATAAAGAGCATTAACAAGTTGGCGAAGGAAAACGTTACGGCTTATTTTATCTCCCGTGGCTACCCTGATGACATTGGCGTGAAAATCCTCCGGATTTCCGATGCCATAAAGACATGAAACAGAAGAAACGACAACCACGTCACGTCGTCCGGAAAGAAGTGCCGAAGTCGTTGCAAGTCGAAGACGATCAATTTCTTCGTTAATCATCAGGTCCTTTTCGATGTACTTATCCTGGGCGGGGAGATAGGCTTCGGGCTGATAATAGTCATAATAACTCACAAAATATTGAACCGAGTTGTCAGGGAAAAATTGCTTCATTTCGCTGTACAACTGAGCCGCCAATGTCTTATTATGGCTAAGAATCAACGTCGGACGCTGAACCTCCTTAATGACATTCGCCATTGTGAAAGTTTTGCCCGATCCTGTCACACCGAGCAGAACCTGCGCCGGTTCACCATCAAGAACTCCCGCACTCAACTGGCGGATTGCCTCGGGTTGATCACCGGTTGGTTTATATGTAGAATTTATTTGAAAATCCATCGTTTAATACTGCATAGAAAGACTTAGGGTTCAAAACTGCTTAAGCCGCTAATTAGTGCATAATTAACTAACAAAGATAGTTATTTTCCGCGACATGACAAAAGGCCTGGCGGACCTTTAAAGTTTTTTTCGTAACTTTGTGGAACTATGGAGAGAAAAAATCAAAAGAAAGATTCAAAGAAGATAATTGGTAACACAAATCAACCACAGTTACCCGACATAGATTTGTCAAATCCTGAGTTCAATACGGCTCTGGATTTACTGACAAAGACAAATTCTTCGGTCTTCCTTACCGGTAAAGCCGGGACGGGTAAATCTACCTTTCTGAAATATATAGCGGGAGTGACTAAGAAGCGCCACGTAATACTTGCGCCTACCGGAATCGCTGCTGTTAATGTCGGGGGACAGACTATCCATTCATTTTTCAAAATTCCTCTGAAGCCACTTTTACCTGACGATCCCGAATTCGCGATATATAAACTAAGAAAGCGATTAAAATATAACAACCAACACATCAAGTTAATCAAATCGCTCGATCTGATTATAATAGATGAAATATCTATGGTGAGAGCCGATATTATCGATTTCATAGACAAAGTTCTCCGTGTTTACACCGGTAATATGCGTCTTCCATTCGGTGGAAAACAGCTTTTGCTTGTCGGTGATATATTTCAGCTTGAACCGGTTGTAACCGGCAATGACCGCGATGTTCTGAGCATGAATTACTCGTCTTTCTATTTTTTCAACGCTAATGTATTCAGAGACATCGATCTGGTTCCTATCGAGCTTACAAAAGTCTACAGACAAAACGAATACCGGTTTATCGAAGTTCTCAATAATATCAGATTGGGCCGTCCGACTCCTGAAGATATCAGACTCCTAAATACACGTTTCGAGACCGATAATTTAATGTCTGAACAAAATGGTAAACATGGCGGGGAGTTTACAATGACCATCGCGACACGCCGTGACATGGTCGATGAAATAAACGCGTCTCATCTTCGCGAACTTAAAACTCCCGAGGTAACTTTTGAAGGAAGTTTGATTGATGATTTTCCTGCAAATGCGTTGCCAACCGATATGAATCTTAAGCTTAAGGCCGGCGCCCAGGTCGTCTTTATCAAAAATGACCCGGATAAAAGATGGGTGAACGGCACCCTGGCTGTCGTCGAGGTGTGTCTGCCTGAAAATCTGACCGTAAGGACCGAGGACGGCGTTGTGCATAAACTTGAACCGGAAGGTTGGAATCATGTCAAATATACCTACAACGAAAAAGAACGGACGGTCGAAGAAACTATCCTTGGTTCCTTCATCCAATATCCGCTAAAATTGGCTTGGGCTCTTACCATTCATAAATCACAAGGTCTGACTTTCAACCGTGTGATTATTGATCTTGGCCGTGGAGCGTTTTCTGGTGGACAGACCTATGTTGCTCTCAGCCGTTGCCGATCGCTTGAAGGGATTACACTCAAGACTCCGGTTTCTCCCCGTGATATCTATGTGCATCCGAAAATCCTGGAATTCGCCTCTAAGTTCAATAATGATTCCATCATCAAGTCCGCGCTTGAAACCGGCCGTGCAGAACAACTTTACAAATCCGCTTCAGATGCTTTCGAATCAGGAGACGTCTACAGTGCAGTAAAGTCATTATCAGACGCTGTCTGCATCAAAAACAGACTCAATGATCCATCGGTAGTAAGATTGATTTCTCGTAAGTTGAATATTATAACCAAACAGAAACAAGAAATATTACAATTAAAGGCCAAACTTGCAGATAATCAGAAACGATTTGACAATCTCGCCGAGGAATATACCCAACTCGGCGATGACTGCCGTCGGGAAGGATGGGATATAGAAGCTGCCATCAGGAATTACAACCGAGCCCTCGAACTGAGTCCGCTTTTTTATAAAGCACTGATGGGACGTGGAGCCGCATTTGAACAAAACGGAGATTTCTCAAAGGCTGAAGCAGACTATAATCTGGCAATCGCTTCTTCATCTTCAAAAATGAAAACAGCGCCAATTCTCGCACTTGGAGATATGCTCGACCGCGAGGGGGACATCTACGGAGCTATCAGCCGATATCTCGAAGCCTTTGAATACAATCCGACCAACCTGTCAACGCTAAACAGGCTGGTCGAAATATATGATAGAATCGATGATAAAGATACTGCAGACGAGTATCGGAAACTAATTCGAAAAGTGAAGTCTGGAAAGAATAAAAAATGATAGTTATTCACCCCACGAGCTTCCATCGAAGCAATGGGTACAGATCTGAGATTTAGGTAATCCGATCGCACGGACAACGGTTTCGATAGGAGCGAACTTAAGGGAATCAAGTCCAAGATCTTTTCTAATCTCTTCTACCATCCGCGCGTATTCCTCCGAATTTGTCTTCGCATAGGCTGCAAGATCAGGTTTAATACCCTCTTTTTCCAATCTTGCGATGACACGTCTGGTAATCAGTTCCATCTCACTCTTTGACGATGTAAAATTGATATAATGACATGGATAAATAAGAGGCGGACAACTGATTCTTACATGTACATTTTTTACTCCGGCAAGACGCATATCCTTGACATTATCGCGCAACTGTGTCCCACGGACAATAGAATCATCACAGAAGACTACGTTTTTGTCTTTCAAAAGCGATTTGTTGGGAATCAGTTTCATCTTGGCAACCAGTTCACGGCGTTCCTGAGTACTTGGCGTGAAGGACCGGGGCCATGTCGGTGTATATTTTACAAGACCGCGTTTGAAAGGCTTTCCTATTCCGGCGGCATAACCCAGAGCCATTCCTGTGCCACTGTCAGGAATCGGACTGACGAAATCAACATCGATATTATCAGATTTTCCGACTTCAAGACCTGACTCATAGCGCATCTCATCTACGTTTCGTCCTTCATAAACACAGGGAGCATAACCATAATAGGTCCACAGGAAAGCACATATTTGCATTTTGTCGCCCGGAGCTTTCAGCTGCTCGATTCCTTCGGGTGTGATTTTTACGATTTCTGCAGGACCAACGTTATAGCAAATTTCAAAATCAAGATTTGGGAAAGCACAAGATTCGCTCGACGCAGCCATCGCGCCCTCTTTCTTTCCGAGAATAATTGGTGTGCGGCCAAGATGATCACGCGCGGCAATAAGAGATCCGTCCGCAAGAAGGAGCAACATTGAACACGAACCTTTTACTTTCTGGTAGACCTCTTCGATACCATGCACGAACGAATCCCCCTGCCCGATTATAGCGGCAATAAGTTCCGTTGGATTCACAATATCGTAGGAATGTTCACAGAAATGTTGGCCTTTTTCAAGTAGATCATGTTCGAGTTCCCTTATATTATTAATTTTGGCCACGGTGACGATAGCAAACTTACCAAGGTGACAGTTTACAATAATCGGTTGAGCATCAGTATCACTGATGACCCCGATACCTGCCGAACCCGAGAATTCGTCAAGGTCGCCTTCAAATTTTGTTCGGAAATAAGTATTCTCGATATTGTGGATCGAGCGAGTAAATATTCCCTTGTTTACCGACGCCATACCGGCGCGTTTTGTACCTAAATGAGAATTGTAATCAATGCCATAGAAAAGTTCATTGATTGCTTCTCCCTGCTTTTTGGTGATTCCGAAAAATCCTCCCATCTGATGTGTATTTAGTTTGGAAAAATAAAAAATGATGGAAGCTCAAGATTTTTCATGGCTTCCATCAGTCATATATCTTAAAGTTTGGCTTTTACACCGGTTTTGTTTTCAATCCACTGTCGCGCATTAACGAACGCGTCAATCCACGGAGTTACAGCGTTTGTTTTGCGGTTTTCGGGATAGTAGGCACATTGCCAGGGGAAAATCGCGCGTTCGAGGTGAGGCATCATTGCCAGATGACGACCGTCGTTCGACGTCAGGGCGGCTACTCCTCCACGACTTCCGTTGGGGTTGCCGGGATAGGTTTTATAATTGTATCGGGCCGCAACATTATAATTCGACGGATGTTCGGGCATTTCAAATTTACCTTCGCCATGAGCAACCCAAATTCCAAGTTTCATTCCGGCAAGACTCTTAAGCATAATGGAAGCCGTGTCTTCCGGCACACTGAGTCCCACAAACTGGCTCTCGAACTTGTGACTGATATTGTGGGCCATCCTTGTCTTTTTAGTGTGCTCGGGGTTGATCAGGTTCAGTTCTATCATCAACTGGCAACCGTTGCAGATTCCAAGCGAAAGAGTATCTTCGCGTGCATAGAAATTTTCGAGTGCCCGGCGTGCATTGTCGTTCCATTTGAAACCGCTCGCCCAACCCTTGGCTGATCCAAGTACATCACTATTTGAGAAGCCGCCACAGAAAACAATCATATTGACATCTTCAAGAGTCTCACGGCCACTCATCAAGTCTGTCATGTGTACATCCTTGACGTCAAAGCCGGCGAGATAGAGCGAATATGCCATCTCTCTGTCACCATTTACACCTTTTTCACGAATGATGGCGGCTCTTACACCCGATTTCTCCTTTCGGAACTCGACCAATCCTCGGCCGCTGAGCGAACCGTCGAATGATGAGGGAATTCGGTAACGAATAGGCTGTTTTCCATAATTTTTGAAGCGCAATGATGCACATTCTTCACCGCTCTGAAGTGTATCCAAAAGATACGAGGGTCTGAACCAAACATCACGTAGCATATCAATGTCGAGCACTGTCTCATTGCCCGATTTTTCTTTCAGGATCATCGCACGGCCTTCCACCGGCTCTCCGATGACTGCAAATTTCACGCCGGCATCAGTAAGAAGATCTTTTACAGTATCAAGCTTCTTCTCGCTAACCTGGAGTACGACCGCAGGATTTTCCGCAAACATGGCTGTGGTCATATCATAGTCTCCAAAAGCCTCGACATCCACACGCACGCCACCCGTGCGGTTTGCAAACGCCATCTCAAGCAGCGTTGTAATCGTACCACCCGCACTGACATCGTGCATTGCAAGCAACATACGACGTTTTACCATCGTCTGAATTGCCGCAAAACCCTTGGAGAACTTTTCGGGATCGTTAACTGTCGGGACATCACT
>CAYVXC010000024.1:0-7365 GCA_964454925.1 uncultured Bacteroides sp. | reverse complement strand
TTACAGGGCCACATCCAGTTAGCACTCAGAGAAACACTCTTAAGACCTTTTTTAAGATTTGTCCCGACAATATTGGTCAGAGCCTCGGCAATGGCCATCACCGATCCTTTGGCTGAATCTGCCAGAGCAACCTGAGGCGCATGTCCGATAGATGTTGCTATACCTGCCTTACCGTGATAATCGAGTGCAACGACTCCGGCATCGCTGAGCGGAAGCTGAATTTCTCCCTGACACTGCTGACGGGCGATCTTGCCGGTCACAGAGCGGTCAACCTTATTTGTCAGCCAATCCTTACATGCGACAGCTTCAAGGCTGAGAACATTTCTCAAATTTTCCTCAAACTTGGAATCATCGGTAGAACATTCCTCAAACGTTCTTTCAACTGTATTATCCGTGATAACCGTCTTGGGAGAATTTCCGAACATATCAGCCATTCCGAGATCAATGGGTTTGACACCGTCTTTTTGTTCGAATACAAACCGGTCATCACCGGTAGTTTCACCAACGACATATAGCGGAGCTCGCTCTCGTTTGGCTATTGTTTCAATATAGGGAATATCTTTGGCTTCAACAACCATGCCCATACGTTCCTGGCTTTCGTTCCCGACAATCTCTTTTGAAGAAAGTGTCGGATCGCCGACAGGGAGTTTATCAATATAGATTTTTCCGCCGGTCTCTTCGACAAGTTCGCTCAGAGCATTCAGGTGACCGCCTGCACCGTGGTCGTGAATTGAGACAATAGGATTCGACGGATTCTCGGCTAACGCTCTGATCACATTCGACACACGTTTCTGCATTTCCGGATTTGCACGTTGAACGGCGTTCAGCTCGATGGCATTTGCATATTGGCCTGTATCGACTGAAGACACCGCACCTCCGCCCATTCCAATACGATAGTTGTCACCACCCATGACCACAACTTTCTGACCGGCTTTAGGATGTCCTTTTATCGCATCACGTTTGGCGGCGTAACCGACACCACCCGCAAGCATAATGACTTTGTCGTATGCATATAGGTGTCCTTTTTCATCGTGTTCAAAGGTCAACACCGAACCACAGATAAGAGGCTGTCCGAATTTGTTACCGAAATCTGAAGCTCCATTTGAAGCTTTGATAAGAATTTCAGCCGGTGTCTGATAAAGCCAGACGCGCGGATTGATCATCATTTCCCACGCGTTTTCCTGAACAATACGGGGATATGATGTCATATAAACAGCCGTACCTACCAAGGGCAGTGAGGCCTTTCCGCCTCCAAGTCTGTCGCGGATTTCTCCACCCGTACCGGTAGCTGCGCCGTTGAATGGTTCGACGGTTGTCGGAAAATTATGAGTTTCGGCTTTGAGAGAAAGAACGGTTTGTAATGGCGTTTCAGTAAAGTAGTCGGGCCGGTCGGGATTCTCAGGATAGAACTGCTGAATCGTGGGACCTTTAACGAAAGCAACATTATCTTTATAAGCGGAAACGAGATCGTTGGGATTTTCTTCGCTCGTTTTCTTGATCAGTTTGAAAAGTGACGATGGTTTTTCTTCGCCATCAATCACGAAAGTTCCATTGAAAATTTTGTGACGGCAGTGTTCGCTGTTAACCTGACTGAATCCGAAAACTTCGCTATCAGTCAATGGTCTTTCGAGACGTTCGGACAGAGCCGCCAGATAGTCTTCTTCGGCTTCACTGAGCGCCAGACCTTCGGCGGCATTATATGAACGAATGTCGCTTATATGTACAATTCCCTCGGGCTGACGGTCAACCGAAAAGACTTTTTTGTCCAAGCCGTCATAACGACGTTGAAGCATCCTGTCGAAAGACATACCATCCGTTTCGCGTGTAAACTCCTCAATACGCGAAACGCCGGCGAGTCCCATATTTTGGGTAATTTCGACGGCGTTTGTACTCCAGGGCGTTATCATTTCTTTGCGAGGGCCGACAAAACGGCCACGGACAGACGAAGCGGTCAATGCACGTGCTTCGCCAAGAAGCCACTGAAGACGCTCTTTTTCACTATCGGTCAAAACATGGTCCGATTCAACTGCATAAATAGTGTTCGAACCTTTTTTGAAAAATGTTATCATACCTTTTAGAGGGTGAATTGGATTTTTAGGTTTTCAGACCACAAAGGTAATGATTTTTCCTCAAACGACAATACCATTTCTCAGCCTCCTTAACCGACAAATTGACCTCGTTGCCAATTTAAGGTCTTCAATCGGTTTATATCATTAGTAATAGAGAAATATTGCTCCCGTTTCAGAAAAAATTGCTAACTTTGTCGTTAATTCGACTTTAAAGTCTCCTATGATGCTGAACAAGACTAACCCATTTGCTCATATTGGCTATTTCATATTGGCCGGCATATTCATAACCGGCTGTTCCAACTATGAAAATCCTATTAATTCGGTTTCACAAGGAAAATTTGACTTAAAATACAATATTGATATGTCTGTAAAAGACATATCAGGAAAGGTCTACGCTCTTCCGGACAGTTTGACTGACGTTTCGGGAGTCCGACTAATTATTACAGACCTGGCCACGGACGTGGAACATGAATGGAACGACATCAGAGAATTCACAGACATGAATTCTTTCAGACCCGGCGAATACAAAGTTGTGCTGAAAGCCGAGTCGAAGACTCACAAACTGATTTTTTCAGCAGATACAACAGTCACTCTTACCGGACTTCGTCCCACCCCAGTAAACCTTACGCTCACTCCTGAAGCCGTCTGGATATCCAACGATTTCACATCTGACAGTCCCTATATCCTCAACTATATCGGTTACCATTCGCTGAAAACCGGGATTGTGGACTCGGTATCGGTTCATCAGGCAGATGCATTTATCCGACCGGGAGAAACCGAAATTTATGCAAGCTTTACAAATTCAAAAGGTGAAACTATCAGCCTTCTGCAAGGAAAACCTCTGAAGTTTGAAAAAAGCAGACGATACGATTTTGTGGCTGAACTTACAGCAGACAATTTCAACTATAAAAACACTGATGCTCAACTGAGTTCTTCTGTCACACTTTCAGAAGACCTTTTCGATAAATCTTCGCCAGTGATTACTGCTTCGGGATTTGCTGATAACGTACCTGTGACTGCCGTCGAAGGGGTAACTCTTTCCGAACCTGTCAAAGTTGTTATTGACTCGAAGATTCCAATGGAGCATCTTTATTTAACGGTCGAATCTCCAATGGTAAATCTCTTGAACGGAAGCACAGAAACTTTTGAGCTCGATTTTCTTAATCTCACTTCTGAAGAAAAGGAAATCATAAGCAATTCTAAACTTTCGATATCAATTGGAGACGACAGAAAACACGCCGCCATTGATTTTACGAAATCGATAGAAAGCCTTGCTTCAAGAATTTCGGCGAAATCTGTTTTCACTCTTGCAGCAATTAATTCTGTCGGATTAGTCTCTCAACCTGTATCACTTATTGTGGACACTCAAGCTGTCGCTTTCAAGATTGAAAAAGTGGAAAATGCGACTGTTGGTCTGGACATTGCACATATTATATTGCGTCCCTCAACAGAAGCAATAGAAATTTCTGATCTGTCTTTTGAAACTACCGATGGTGTATGTTGTCCGATATTAAGTTCTAAAAAAGCCGAGGGTTTAATTGAACTTGAAGTCGGTATACCGGGAGGAATTTCACCAATAGACCTCGACTTATATTTTGTTGGTCTTAAGAGATCCACACTTACTGTCAATCGGACGATTCCGGAATTCGCGGTTTTCCCCGACGGATACGCAACTTCGGCCCGTCTTCGCGTTGTTAGCCAAGACGAAAAGATTTCGAAGGCTCTGACACGTATGCTCAATTTCAAAATAGATCGGTCAGATGTTTCGGTTGTCGAACGCGACACGAGTGACTGTATTGTCGTTATCAATGGTCTAAAACCCGAAAACAGCTATAGATTAGACGCATACCTTTCTCCTTCTGTAACCTTGATGACAACTAAATTCTCGACCGAGGAAGCTGCCCCGGTACCCGACGGAGACTTTGAGGACGTTGACCCGTTAATTACTTTCAAAAATCTGCCTTCCGGCGGAAGATACGCACTCACATCACTTGATCTTATAAACAGACAGAATTTTACAGATATAAACGTCTATTGGACCAAGAAAAACTGGGCATCAATAAATTCAAGAACGTTTTGTACCGACGCACGGAATAAAAACACATGGTTCATGCAACCTTCGGCAGAAGTGGTCTGGGAAGGGGCAAGCGGCTCAAAATCAATGATGGTTAAATCAGTCGGTTGGGATACAAATGGTCCTGCTATTCCTGACTGGGTCCCCGAACCGGGTACAGGAGCAACCCGATATAGCGGAGCGGTTCCGGCGGTGGCCCATCATTCAGCAGGCCGGCTTTTCCTCGGAAAGTATTCTTTCAATCCGACGACAATGACCGAAATCTACAACGAAGGGGTTGCATTTTCAAGCCGACCTTCATCACTAAACGGCTTTTATAAATACAGTCCCGATTCAGGAGACCCGTCCGATCGCGGTCAAGTGACGATAGAACTCGTCAGACGCGATGCGACCACCAATGAAACTGTTATCGCTTCGGGAGAATATATCTTTGGTTCATGTCCCGATTTCAAATCATTTAATGTGCCGCTCGTCTATCAGCGGTATGACCTACACCCGACTCATCTGAAAATTATGTTCACATCTTCTATCCAGGCTGACGAAGTCCCCATCGATGACAACAATGTCCCGGTAACACCAAATCTTGAAAAAGGTACCTACATAGGAAGTACCCTTTGGATCGATAATCTTTCGTTCACTTACTGATAAAGAGTTTATAAATCTCATTTCTCCAACAGCTGAAAATGAAACTAATCAAAACGATAGTCCTCGTGACGGGGTTGGTACTTGGTTCACTTACAGGAGTGGCCCAGAAACCCTTTTCACGCGATATCGAGACCAATGTATTCGTGCCTAAAGGCCAATGGATAACCGGTGTGAGCGTCAGTTACTCCCAGTCTGACCAGGATCACTATCAATTTCTAATCTTCGAGAATATCAACGGTGATACTTATACGTTCAAACTTAGCCCAATGCTGATGTTCGCTTTCCAGGATAATCTGGCAGCCGGAGGACGCTTCGCCTACTCCAGAACTCGCACGAGTCTCGACGCGGCATCTGTTGTAATTGATTCCGAGACCTCATTCGACATTGATCATCTGTTTGCGGTCAGCCAGAATTACTCGATGGCCGGAACATTCCGAAACTATATCAATCTTGGGAACAGTACTCGTTTCGGCATTTTCAACGAAGTCCAGCTCCAGCTCGGGGGCGGTCAGTCAAAACTCGTGAATGGTTCCGATGAAGATCTGACTGGTACCTTCGAACAGAACTTTTCGGCATCAATCGGATTCTCGCCGGGTATGGTTATGTTTCTCAACAACTATTCAGCCATCGAAGTAAATGTCGGGGTACTTGGTTTCAACTATAATAAAACGAAATCGACAACAGATCAGATATATATAGCCAATCGCTCGACCAAGTCGGCTAACTTTAAAATCAATTTGTTTTCGATTACATTCGGCGTAACCTTCTATCTATGACAAAAGCGTTATGAAAAGATTATTCTTCATATTACTGGCGACCTTAGCCATAGCGGGATCAAACGCCCAAATAGTCAGGAAAGACACTGTTTCACGAATTGACCGGATAAAGGCAGTCGACGAACTTGTTGTTGTCGGAAACGACACGATCAGCATGATTCTCCCCGAACGGAATTTCGGACGTTATGACCGAGGGCTTTTCAATTATCTTGTAATTCCAAAAGGATATTGGGCATTCGGTCTGACTGCCTCATACGGAGAACTCAACACAAAGGACATTCAGGTCTTGAACCTGTTGAAAGATTTTGATTTCGGAGGAAAGATCTATTCTATAAATCCGACCATCAGCTACTTTATAAGAAACAATCAGTCTATCGGCCTAAAGTTTGTTTACTCCCGGGGTACAGCTGACATCAAAAACTTCGCGATTGACATTGACGAAGATATGAATTTTTCGATTAAAGACGTTAGCTACTACTCCGAAACCTTCGCTATGGGTACTTTCTACCGCAACTATGTCGGATTGGGCCCTTCTAAAAGATTTGCCGTCTTTAACGAAGTAGACCTCTCGTTTCAGAATGGTTCGTCTCGCTTCAAGAGACTATATAACAATGTACCGAAAGATACAAGGACCAACATTACGCAGGCCTCTCTGAATTTCAGTCCCGGTGTTTGTGCGTTCCTTCAGGAAAATGTAGCGTTCAACGTCTCTTTCGGTGTTTTCGGCCTTAAGTGGCGTCGCGAACACCAGATGACCGATGGCGTCGACGAAGGTAAACGATTCACTTCCGGAGCCAATTTCCGATTCAATCTGTTCAATATTAACTTCGGACTTCTCGTAGTAATTTGATAATTCTTTGAATATGATGAAGATATTCACCCCCGCCAGACTACTGACAGGTATCGCGTGTATGGTCCTGTTTATGTCGAGCTGTATTAAAAATGATATTCCCTATGCACGTATACAGGCAAACATCCTGTCAATAGAAGCTTATGGACAGGATGCAGGTGCTCGTATCGATTCAATAAACCGCGAAGTCAATCTGTATTTACCTGAGCGAATTGACATCTCACAAGTCAAGATAAATAAATACTCGATTACTCCGGGAGCCGTTGTCCTCGATGACTCGCTGAATTGTCTGCTTGATCTCACCGAACCTGTAACAGTCACCCTCCGGCTTTATCAGGACTATGACTGGACAATCATAGGTAACCAGACGATAGAACGCTATTTCTCGGTTTCGAATCAGGTCGGCACAAGCGTGATTGACGTTCCTGCGCGGCGTGTTATCGCATACGTCGGAATGCGTACGGACCTCTCGAAGCTTCATGTAGAAAAAATCAAACTTGGTCCTCGTGGCTGGGAAATGACTCCTGACCTAAACGATCGATATGTTGACTTTTCAAATCCGGTGGATGTAACAGTCGACTATTATGGGACACCCCAGACTTGGACAATATATATCGACCGCACGGAATCGCCCGTTTCAACTGTCAGTGTGGATGCATGGACGAACGTTGCCTGGGTCTATGGCGAGGGAGAAGCCGGAAGAGATGCAGGATTTGAATATCGTTTGACCGGTTCAACCCAATGGACCAAAGTTCCGGATGAATGGGTAACCATTGATGGTGGCAAATTTACCGGATGTCTGAAACATCTGACAGCAATGACTTCCTACGAAGTAAGAGCCATCAGCGGTCAGGACAAGGGTGAAGTTCTCACTTTTACTACCGGCTATAATTACCAGATGCCCAATGAATCATTCGATGACTGGTGGCTCGACGGTAAGATTTGGTGTCC
>CAYVXC010000023.1:11337-18744 GCA_964454925.1 uncultured Bacteroides sp. | reverse complement strand
TCACTCCCACTCGATTGTGGATGGCGGTTTGGAGGAGATGTCGTAGGTGACGCGGTTGACGCCGCGGACTTTGTTGATGATGTCGTTCGAGACTTTGGCCAGGAAGTCGTAGGGTAGGTGAGCCCAGTCAGCTGTCATGGCATCGGTCGAAGTTACGGCGCGGAGAGCGACAGCGCGTTCATAGGTTCGTTCGTCGCCCATGACACCGACGCTCTGAACGGGAAGGAGGATGACTCCGGCCTGCCAGACGTCGTCATAAAGTCCCCATTCGCGTAGACCGTTAATGAAGATTGAGTCGGCTTCCTGGAGGATGCGTACTTTTTCGGGTGTGATGTCACCGAGGATGCGGACCGCAAGACCGGGTCCGGGGAAGGGGTGACGCTTGATGAGGTGTTCAGGCATTCCGAGCTCGCGACCGACTGCCCTCACTTCGTCTTTGAAAAGGAGTCGTAGTGGTTCACAAAGCTTCAAATTCATCTTTTCAGGCAGCCCGCCAACGTTGTGATGGCTCTTGATGGTCGTGCCGGTGATTGACAGCGACTCGATACAGTCGGGATAGATGGTTCCCTGTCCGAGCCATTTGACATCTTTGAGTTTATGAGCTTCGCGGTCGAACACTTCGATAAAGCCTCGGCCAATGATTTTGCGTTTCTTTTCGGGGTCGGTGACGCCGGCAAGCTCGGTAAAGAATTTCTCAGAGGCATCGACACCTATGACATTCAAGCCCAGACCTTCGTAGTCCCGGAGAACATCGCGGAACTCATCTTTTCTCAGCATTCCGTGATCAACGAAAATACATGTGAGATTCTTGCCGATGGCGCGGTTGAGAAGTACAGCGGCAACCGAAGAGTCAACACCACCGCTTAGTCCGAGGACGACTTTGTCATCACCGAGGGTCTTTTTCAGTTCAGCCACTGTCTGTTCGATAAACGAGGCTGCGCTCCAGTCCTGACGGCTTCCGCAGATATCAACAACGAAGTTCTTGAGAATTTGGGTTCCGCATACTGAATGATAAACCTCGGGATGGAATTGAACGCCCCATACTTTTTTGCCTTCGATCTGGTAAGCGGCACATTTAACCTTGTCGGTCGAAGCGATGATCTTGAAATCGGAAGGCACGGAGGTGATGGTATCGCCGTGGCTCATCCAGATCTGGGTACCGACTTCGATGTCTTTAAGAAGAGGATTCGACGAATCTACCACCGACAGATGGGCGCGGCCATATTCGCGAGAGCCGGCCGATTCGACGGTACCTCCGTTGCTCCAGGCGATGAACTGGGCGCCATAGC
This sequence comes from uncultured Bacteroides sp., assembly GCA_964454925.1. Lineage (GTDB taxonomy): Bacteria > Bacteroidota > Bacteroidia > Bacteroidales > Muribaculaceae > CAG-873. Next base: position 17,455 of record CAYVXC010000023.1, on the reverse strand, counting down.
ATATTCCGAGAACGGGAACTTTTCGGGTAATAGCCTCAAGATCGGTTTTGAATGCTTTTTCATCGTAAACCGAGAACGGACTTCCCGAGAGTATCACCCCGATCACTGAAGGATCGTCGGCCGGAAATTTATTGTAGGGAACAATTTCACAGTAGGTGTTGAGTTCGCGGACACGTCGCCCGATGAGCTGGGTCGTCTGCGAGCCAAAGTCGAGAATAATGATTTTTTCCTGCATGGGATGTGGATTGGTGGAATGTTTGGGTGTACAAAGGTACGGATTTTTTGTCAAAAAACGGTAAAAATCATGGGTTGCCTTTTGCAACGGATGTTTAATCGGATAATTATTCGTAATTTTGCGCCCGTAAAACCGTTGAGAAGAACTATCAGGATGAAAAAATCGGGTCGCATCGCTTTCGCATTGTTACTGCTGGTCGCTATCAGCACTGGCGTCGAGCGTATATCGGCGTTTTCGTTGGCTCTTGATTCGATCAGTGAGATGGGTAAATTTCCTAAGTTCTGTGTCGACGTGTACCGATGGGGTGACAGATTTTTCAATACCTATGACTCGGCCTATGTCGAGGGAACAGGCTATAAATTCAACGGGAAGGTGAAAGTTGACACTTGGGGCGACCGCTACCGGTTCAATCTGACCAATGATTATGAACTGAATATGGCTTCCGATCCATGTTCTTCTATAGGTTTTTATGTCAGCTATCTGGCAGTCTCGCTTGGCTATGATATCAATATCAGCAATATTCTCGGAAGTTCCGAACCGGCCCGCAAACGATTCAACTTCGGATTCAATTGTGCGCTTTTCAGTGCCGAGCTTTATTGGATCAACAACGATGTCTCGACGGTCATCGAACGTTACGGGCCGACCTCTCATCCTCAGACCGCGAATATCCGTTTCCGAGGAATCAATACCACGACATTCGGTACAGATGTGATGTACTATTTCAACAATAAACGTTATTCGACGGCAGCCGCATTCAATTACTCGAAGATCCAGAAAAAAAGTCAGGGTTCGTTCTTTGCCGGACTTAGTTATTGGCGAATGAACTATGATTTCGACTTCAACCAACTCCCTATTTCGATAAAGGCCGAGCTTCCGGCCGACTGGAAGGCCGTTGACTATCGCTATCTGGCGAACAGTCGCAACTATTCGTTGAGATTCGGTTATGCCTACAACTGGGTGTTCGCGCGAAACTGGTTGGCGGCGGTGAGTGCGTCGCCTATCGTCGGTCTGAAAAAAGGATTTATCAATCTTGAGTCTGACACGAAGTATTCATTCTCACTCTATAATCGTGCCAAGCTGTCGGTTGTATGGACCAATGACCATTGGTTTGCGGGGGGAGTCATGAAGATTGACAATGCGTTGGTCTACGACAGAAATCACTCGCTGATCAATACCGTTCTTAACGGAGAATTTTCGCTTGGCTACAGATTCAATCTTTGGTGAGACGGGTTCTCAGACACGGATGACGAGCATGGGTATATCGGCGTTCAGAAGTATTTTATGAGCAAGTCCGGGATTGAAAAAACGTGAGAATACATTCTTGCGTTTGTTCGGAAGGACAATAAGATCGATGTCGTCCCGGCGTGTCATGTCGCGGTAGTCGCTTAAAGATTCATCGACCGACAATGTTTCGGTTTTAAATGTGAACCGAGGGAAGTTGGCGCGGCAGTATGACAACAAGCGTTCGATGGTTTCGCGAGAATTCTTGAAGTCGAACGGACGTTTTTTGCCGGGCGAGGGGATAATGGTAACTGTAGCATTCGAGTCGGCAAATATACGTGACATCGTGTCGAGTGCGAGAATATCCTCTTGTTCGAGATTGGTGAAGAATACAATGTTTCTGAGGTTACGGTCCAGGTCGAGGGTCGCCGTTTCAGGGATTGTGAGAACCGTGTAACCCGACTTATCCATGACTTCGGCCGAGACAGAACCAATCATGTCGGCTTGTTTCTGAGCGGCACACCGCGTTCCCATAACGATCATATAGGGTGGTTGACTCTTGGCATAGTCCACGATAGCATCTTCGGGCACACCCTCGACAACAATTGTAGTGAACTTGACCAGTGGAAGCAGTCCGGCTTTCAGCATTTCGCGGACACGGTCGGCAAAGTGACTCATCCGTGTCTTGGCTGTGGCTTCGAGCTGCCGCCGGAACTCGGTATCGCCGATCTCATAGGTCAGGGCCGGCATGAGCTGCACGTTGGCTGTCGGACGCGGATCTATATAGGTATGGATAAAACGAATATCAAGATTGTGAATCGAGGCGAGTTCGAAAGCAATTTTTACGGCATTCATTGTGCGGTCGTTGAAATCGACCGGAACAAGGATTGCCTGGTCACCGGCCGACTCAGACAGATCGCGGGTAGCAAAAATATCAAGATTTTCGATGATTCTGAGAGCCAGAGGCAGATCGTTTTCAGAGATACGGACACGTACCCCCGGGGAAACAGCCGGTTGCTCGAGATTGACATTCTGGAGTATGGTCGGAATTCCTTCTTTTTCGAGAAGGTTTTTCAGAGCGACGGCGCGATCATAGGTGTGGATTGCTACGGTGATAAGTCTCATGCTGACTGAGAAAAAGGAAGCCGGTATTATTCGGATCTTGTTAAAAAATAGGAGGAATCGGGTATGCTGATGATGAGCAAATCCGATTCCCCTTTGATATTTTTTCGCCGGGCAACGTAAAAGCCCGAAAAAGTGACAAAATAGGCTTACTCTTTGGCGGCTTCGGCTTCCTTCAGAATATCGAGAGCCATATCATAGATGGTCGAGTCGTCAAGAACCACAATACCGCCGTTAGGACCGGGTTCGATGTGAATACCGAGGTTTTTACCGTTGTCATAGTTGCTGCCACCGAAGTAATTGCGGACTGTCTGAACAGTGACATTGAGTTTGTCTGCAATTTTGTGCATTGATCCGTCGGGCAGACTGTCTTTGAGTTTGCGGAGGTCGTTGAATGAGATGGTTTTTGTCATGACTCTTATATGTTTTTGGTGATTATAGGTTCGAAAATGGCATTCATTGGAAATACCCCATATTTTTCGACAATAAAGTTAGTCGGTTTTTTCCTAACGACAAAGGAAAATCGTCAAAACTTTTTTATGTTTTACAACATGTTTTTTTGAAGAAAGTCTAACTTAGTGTATTTCAGATAAATTCAACGTCGGCCCCACTTATCCACGCTTCGTTGCCGTTCGAGAGCCTGATTTTGTACCAGACTTTGGTAGTCTGGTCTTCGGGAGTGCTGACCGAATCAATGACATTCAGTTTTGCTCCGGGAGGCACAACACCGGTTTTATCGGCTTTTGACGGATCCGCAACCGGTTTGGTCGACAGTTTCGATCCGGGAGCGATGACAATCACTTCCGACCGGTCAGATGAAGCTGATGACGAGTGAAAAGCGAGTACCAATGAGTAAATAAACAGGAAGATCACTATGATTCCACCAAAGAACCCCGATTTTCTAAGCGTTACGTTGGAAGCAAACAGATATAAGGCCGCGCATCCGAGAATAACGAGGAAAAGCACGAGCGATGTGGCGGCCCACCCATCGGGTGACATTATTTTCTGAATAGAGTTATTGATGTTCGACAGAAATGTCGTGCCATCATCGGGAAGGCCTTTTATAGTCGAATTCACATACTCCAGCGAGACTCTTGCGTCATCATAAGACTGATCGAGACGGAGCGCACGCTCATAGGCAAGAACAGCGCGGCCGTTGTCTCCGAGTCTGAACGAAGCGTTTCCTATGTTGTGAAGAAGTTCAGGAGAAACACCTTCGGTCTCACGAACACTATTATAAAGACTGAGCGCCGATCGATAGTCTTTGGCATTATAAGCCGAGTCAGCGCGTGACAGAATGTCGGCTAAGTCGTTGCCGCGGGCTGAAGCGGCTGAATACACAGCCGTCAAGGCGAAGAAAAGGAGGATATATCTTAGTTTGATCATCGTTTTTCAGAAAGTAAGTTGAATGATATCTTAAATATCTCCATAACGCGAAGTCTGAGAGGAATTCGTATCGGTCCGACGGACACGATCCAGTTTCAGCCCTTCGAGCGAGTCAATGATTGAAGCGGCCCTTTCATAAATGGTCGACATCTCTGCATCCGAGTGATTCGGAGTGAAACGAGCCATCTCGGCCTCGTCGAGTACAGCAATGAGTTCGTCAACTATTTCGGGAGATGCACCTCGGTCAACAAGGGTGTCGTGGATATTTTCACGAGTCAAGGTCGAGGCTGGCATCTTCAGCTTGTCGCCGAGATAGCCCCACAGGGCAGCCGACAGACTTGCGTAGAAATCTTCCTGGCGACGGGCATTCATCGCCGAATAAGCTTTTTTAAGACGGGTAGCTGCTACGCGGCGAGCACGGCGTGTTCTTGTGCCGGCAAGATCGGCGGCAGCCTTGATATGTTTCCGATATACAAATATAGAAGTTGCCAGAATCAGGATTCCCAGTATATACATAAGCCAATAACCGGGTTTCTTTATCAAGAAGTCAGGCCGGCGTTTGAGCGATTCCGGATTAACTGAAGTAATGTGGCGGATATCTGATAACTCATCAGCGTCGAATGAGGCTGACGAGGACGATGAAGGCAGCCCCTTCGCTACATCGACCTTTACAGGAGCGACTGAACGCGTCTCATATTGTCCGGTTGCCGGATTAAAGAAACTGAATGCCCAGCCGGGAATTTCGAAACTACCGGTTTCGGTCGGAACGATAGTATAGTCGACTGTATATGACCCTTGAAGAGTCGATCCGTTGAAACGGGTATCGCTGCTGCTCTGAGGTTCGTATGATTCAAATCCTTCAGGGAAAACGAGGCGAGGTTCGTAAAGATGGCTCAGGTTACCTGTACCCGAAATTGTTACTGTATATTTCGCCGGCTCGTTGGTTCTCAGTTTTTCAGAAGAAAGAGACGTCTTGATGTCGAAATTGCCGACCGCATTGGTGAAACCTATCGGGGCGGGCGATGGGAGGGGAGAGACATCGACTGTAATCGAACTTGAGTGAGCGACGACCGGGTGTTCGCGGCGCTGAGATGTCTGATAGAAGCCGTTTGACACCATGTCGTATGTGACCAAAGTGACATCATATTCGCCAGAATTGATGGTCAGTCTACCGGTCTTTTCCGGAAAAAGAAGACAACGCTTGAGAATTACAGAGTAGTAGTTTTCTCCCCGGAAATGTTCGAGTTTAGCCTCTTGCTGACCGACCGGTAATTCTTCGGAGAGGAAGCCTTCGAACTGAGGCATGACCTTTGGTTGAAAATTACTGATGTCGTGTTTAGTGTATAGTTTGATGGTGGCTATGACTGCTTCGTTTTCATAGACCTTCTTTTTCGACATTGTGACCGTTATGATAAGATCGTTCGCCGAAACTTTTGATTCCGTACGTGTTGGCTGGGGAGCCGGAGCAGGCTGGAACGGGTCATATTCGTCAAGACGTCCGAGCAAATCGTCCCAAGGATCATAAGCGTACTGTTGAGGGCGTTGACGTTGAGAAGAAGCTGAGGGAGGGAGAATGGTAAAGTTTTTTGCCGGGACAGTCATCGGATCCCCGTCAACATTTATAGTTGTTGAGGGAATTGTGACTGTACCGGGATTTTCGGCGAGATAAACAAAAGTTATATTCTTCGAGACCGACGAAGATTGGCGGCCGTTGATAATCTGAACGCTCTGCATTGTCGATTCAGACGGACCATATAGCAACTGGCACCCTTTAAGTTTTGGGGCCTGGTCTTTGGTCATGCGTCCATTGCCGTTTGTGATTGTGAAGGTGACATTGAACTGCTCACCCTGAACAACCTGTGGCCTGACTTGGACACTGACAGCGGCACCGAAAGCCGTGCCGACGGTTCCGGTCAGTACCAATAACAAAAGAATTGAGTATCTAACGAAAGTTCTCACCTTGTGATTATTTATAGTGTTCTTTTACTATGAAAAACAAGAGCAGATTTACCAGGGTTTCTTTATCTGGCGCTTGCCGACCGGCATCTTTTCTGTTTTCTCGTTCTGCTGGCGACGGGTCTGCTGTTCGCGGTTTTCAAGCGCTTTCAAAGCCTGACTTTGTTCATTTTGTTGTTGCTGCTGTTGCTGTTGTTG
>CAYVXC010000023.1:4494-11237 GCA_964454925.1 uncultured Bacteroides sp. | reverse complement strand
TGTTGTTGATCTTGCTTCTGATCCTGATTTTGGTCCTGGTTGTCAGATCCACCTCCACCATTGTTGTCTTCCGGAGGAATACGCAGCTGTGCAATATACATGTTTTGCAGTGTCTGTTGGCTGTTGGGATTCTGTCGGAGGATTATTTTATAGAGATCGACAGCGCGTTTAAAGCTTTCGATCCCCGCGCGGTAAAGTTCGTTAGCCTTTTCGGGATCGGTCTGAGCCAATGCCTGAGCCTGTTCGGTTAGAGCATCACCAAGCCAGTAAGAATCATTGCCGAGATTATAAGTTGCGTCTTCGGCAACTTGTGCGTCACGTGCATTTTGTGAAAGATCCCACAGGGTTTCGCGCGCTGATTTCAGGGCTTCTTGACGAGGAGTCAGTTTAGTGGTGTCCGAGATGGCCGCCGAATAGTCACGATCTTCGGGATGATCGGTCGTATCGGCGAGTTCGCGGTGAAGCACAGCGAGTGCATGGTCATAGCGAGCGCGTTCGCTCGACGGATTACTTTCAACGGCTTCCGCGAATTCGTCAGTAGCGCTGACAAAGTCTTTGCTATCGAAATGCTCGATACCTCGTTTGACGGCGTTTCGCTCCGCTTTATTACTCTCTTCTGTTACCGGAGACGAGCACGATACGAGAGCAAGTAGCACAGGGATTATTATTGTTCTATTCATGACTTCCGGACTTTTGTCGTTTTGTGAAAAGCCAGTTTTTTAGAGCGGGTAAAGAAGTTTACACCCTTCAGCCACGATGTCTTGCGTTCCACGACTGCGAGGTCAATGATAAGGAACGCTATGGCAATCCAGGCGAACAGGGGGAACTGTTCAGCGCTCATTTTGTAGGTCACACTCTTTATTTTTGTGCTGGCAAGTTTATCAAGCGACTCTTTCAGTTCACCCAACGCATCGGGATCGGTTGCATTGACAAAAACGCCACCGCCGGCTTCGGCAACCTGACGTGCAGCTGTTTCATTAAATTTCGTGATTACATCTTCTCCTGTTTCCGGATCTGCAAAGAATCTGTCAGTGCCGGGGACAGGAATTTTACCACCTGCTGTAGTACCGACGCCGATAACGTCAATCTGGATACCTCTTTCGGCCGCCTGTTTCGCTCTCTCTACCGCCTCTCCTTCATGGTCTTCAGCATCGGTGATAAGAATGATTGCCCGGTGGGTATTCTTATTGACAGCCGTTTGTTCTTCGTCTTTATCAGAGTCTTTATCGCCGGCTCTCAATCCCGGAAAAGCGAGGGTTGCCATATCTATTGCCGCGGCGATCGATGTTCCCTGGGTCTGCATCGAACCGGGAGTCAGATCGTTTCGTAAAGACATCTGTAACATTCGTTTATCGGCCGTGAGTGGCATCAGCATTTTTGCATTTCCCGCGAACGCTACCAGACCGACTTTGTCTTTTGACAGAGTCGTAATCAGCTTCTCGAGCAACATCCTTGAACGTTCAAGACGCGATGCGCTACCAGGGAGATCAGTGGCGGGAGCAAGCATTGAACGCGAAAGGTCATAGGCGATGACGATTTCAGAACCTTCTACGTCAACCACATCCTCAGCCTCACCGTGTCGAGGGCGTGCGAGTACGAAAACAATTGCTGCGAGAGCTATAAGCCTCAGAGTAATTTTAATTGCCGGTTTGTATTTTGAAACGTCAGGCATTAGGCGCGCAATAACGGCGGGCCGTCCGAAGCGCTTGATTTTGCGTCTCAAAGACATGCGGCTCAGCCAATACAGTACAAGAAGCACCGGGATGGCCAGCAAAAGGAATAGTAGATATGGGTGAGCGAAGTCTAACATCTTCGATATTTATCTTAATGACTTGTAGAGTTTTTTTGAAATTATTCTATAATTTATCAGGCATCCGGATTCTAATCAGGGACCTGTTCTAAAATAGGTGTAGCGTAGGGTTATTTCCATCAAGAAGAATGCGAGAGCCAACCAAGGCCACAAGCCGGGATCGTCTTCTGTATGAGAAAAGTTCTGTACGTCCATTTCCGTTTTTTCAAGTTTGTCGATCTCGTCAAACACACTTCCGAGAGTTTCTTTGTCAACGGCGCGGAAATAGCGTCCACCGGTTTCTTTAGCAATATCCGTCAGAATGTCCTCGTCAATGACCACCGGCATTTTCTGGTAGGTCATACGTCCGAATACATCCATAACGGGATAGTCTGCCTCACCTTTTTTACCGACACCGATAGTGTAGACTTTAATGCCTTTTTTCTTAGCTTCGCGCCCGGCATCGCGGGGGGTGAGGATACCTGTATTGTTTGAACCGTCCGTCAGAAGGATAATGCTTTTGCTCTTGGCTGTTCCGGTTGAAATAGCGTTGATGGCCGAGCCGATGCCGTCGCCGATCGCAGTTCCGTCTTCAAGCATTCCGTCCGAAAGACTGGTGATATATGTATCGACCGCTTCATGGTCAAGCGTCATGGGAAGACCGGTCATTGTCTCACCTGCGAAAACGACGATACCGATATTATCATTCGGACGACCGTTGACGAAACGAGATGCCATGTCTTTTGCAGCTTCGAGACGGTTTGGTTCGAAGTCGCGGGCAAGCATGGAAGACGAGAGGTCAATTGCGAGAACGATATCTGTACCTTCTATATTTGTTTTGCTCCATGAATTCCTTTTATCTTCATCAAGCAGAGGACGTGCCAATACAACTATAAGACAGCCTATCGTGGCGAGTCGCAGTACAAAGAGAATATGCCGCAGCATTGCACGTTTTGAACGACCTATACTTTCAAACGCTTTTAGCGAAGAGATTGCCAGAGTAGGACGCTCGTTGCGCTGCTTGAACAGATACCAGGCTATGAGCGGTATAAATATGAGAAAAAGCCAAAGGTAATGGGGATTTGCAAACTGCATGATATATGGTGTTGTCTTTCAGCGTTAAGTTATTTTTCAGCTTTTTTCGGAGAACCTTTCTTATTCTTCTGGGGGATTTCTTCCTCAACCGGACGGGTAGCTTCCACAAATTCTGCCACGGTTTTGAAAGAACGGATGTTGTCATCGGTGGTAGCCAACTGCTTTGCAAATTTCACAAAATCAGCGACTCGGAAAAGTGACTTGAAGCTATCGGCAAAAGGCCGAGTCTCCTCGTTCTTTTCTACAGCGTCAATAATCTGTGACGAAGTCATTTCAAGAGCATATATTTTGAACCGGCCACCGAGATACTGACGGAGAATGTCAGTGAGATCGGTATAATAAGCTTTGAGATTTCCGTTTTCTGCCAACCGTTTTTTTCTAAGCTCTTCCAGACGACGTTTTGCCAGAACGTATGGAGGAATACGCTTCTTGGGAACAAACGGAATTTTACCGGTTTTCTTATAAATAATGAAGAAAGCAATTCCTGCCCCGATCAGGCATAACAGCAGAAATCCGCCGACCCAATAGGGCCAGGTTTCGGGAATCCAGTCGTACCATTTAGAACCGACGGAGAGCGGAGGGCGGAAAGCGTTGATCCGAAGCGAATCGACCATCTCAGCCGGCATGACCGGGGGCTCTATCTTCATAGCTACCATTTCTGATGTGAATGTGTCGGTTCCGATAACATAGTGCATCGGAGGAACAGCCGCGGGGCCTACATTGAAAGGTTGCAGAAGAACTTCGTAATTCAGCCTGATTCGACCGTTGCCGAGATCAGCTGAGTCAACCTGGATATTTCGAACTTCGATTCCGTTGATCGACAGGATTGAATCGCGAGATGAGGGCATACGCGCAGGCAAGTCAAGAAGGGCGCCTTCATGACCGTTTTTGAGAATTTCGATGTGCAGGGTCGTACGCTGTCCGAGAGTCATAGTCGTTGAATCGACTTTGGCTGATACTTTGGCTGGTGCGACAGGACCGCTTGCACTGTTGGTCTGCGCGAAGGCTCCTGCAACAGCAATCAGTGTCAGAAGCAACATCGCAAAGACTTTCTTACCCGGAAAAAGGGCTATATGTCGGAATACAAACTTCATTAGTTTGGGTTTGAGGTGATGGAGATTTAACGTGTCGAACGGTTCTTGAAAAGTGCCATCAGGCTTTTGACATAGTTCTCATCGGTGGCAACCGATACAAAATCTACCCGGCTACGCCGCATGTTCTCGACCATTTCCTGCTGACGTTGATACCACCAACGGTCAAAGGCTTGTCTGACTTTCTTTGATGAGGTATTGACCCACATGTCTTTATTGGTCTCGAGATCACGCAATCTGAAAAGGCCAATATCGGGCATCTTGGTGTCGCGTCGGTCAAAAACCTGAATTGCCATCAGGTCATGCTTGTTTCTGGCAATCTGCAAAGGCTGGGTATAGTCTGAATCGTCTATGAAGTCGGAAATGAGGAACGCGGTAGTCCGTTTTTTTGAAGCGTTGCTGAAATATTTCAACGCGGCGGCTATGTCTGTACGCGTTCCCTGAGGCTTGAAATCGAGAAGTTCACGGATGATAAGAAGAATCTGTCTCTTCCCTTTATTCGGCGGGATAAATTTCTCTACGCGGTCAGTGAAAAACAGAGCGCCAATTTTATCGTTGTTGGTTGACGCAGAGAAGGCGAGTGTAGCCGCAATTTCCGCTATCATTTCGCGTTTCTCGTCGCCTTCGGCTCCGAAAAGACCGCTCGCGGACAGATCTACGAGCAACATAACCGTCAGCTCACGCTCTTCTTCATAGACCTTGACAAACGGTTTGTTGTGACGTGCGGTAACGTTCCAGTCGAGGTCACGGATGTCATCGCCATACTGGTACTCCCTGACCTCGCTGAACATCATGCCGCGGCCTTTGAAGGCCGAGTGATATTCACCCGCGAAAATATTTTGAGATAGTCCGCGGGTTTTTATTTCTATTTTTCGAATTTTTTTCAGCAGTTCGTTGGAGTCCATATTCAAGACGGTTGTTTAAAGTGGAGGTATTTTTCTGAATCAGTAGATGACATCAGGGAACCTGTACTTTATCAAGAATTTCGGTGATGATCTCGTCGGTCGAGATGTTGTTAGCTTCGGCCTCGTATGTAACACCGATACGGTGACGGAGGACGTCGTGACAGACAGCGATAACATCTTCGGGAACGACATAACCGCGGCCGTGGATAAAGGCGTAAGCGCGGGCTGCGCGGGCTAATGAGATAGAAGCACGCGGAGAAGCTCCGAACGCAATGATTCCGGTCAAGTCGTCAAGACCGAATTCCGAAGGATAACGGGTGGCGAAGACAATGTCAACGATGTAGCGTTCAATCTTTTCGTCAACATAGATTTGTTCTACAACTTTCTGTGCATCGATTATGTCTTCGGGTTTGAGCAATGCGTTGATATGATTCATTGCACCTGTAATATTCCGGCGGATGATTTCGCGTTCTTCCTCACGCGAGGGATAACCGATGATGACTTTCATGAGGAATCGGTCGACCTGGGCTTCGGGGAGAGGATATGTGCCTTCCTGTTCGATGGGGTTTTGGGTTGCCATCACCAGGAAAGGTTTGTCGAGAGGGAAGGTCTTGTCACCGATTGTGACCTGACGTTCCTGCATAGCTTCGAGGAGGGCGGACTGAACTTTTGCCGGGGCTCGGTTGATTTCATCTGCAAGGACGAAATTGGCGAAAATCGGGCCTTTCTTCACCTGGAAGGTCTCATTCTTGACGCTATAGACCATTGTACCGATGACGTCGGCAGGGAGAAGGTCGGGGGTGAACTGAATTCGGCTGTATTTGGCGTCGATGAGTTCGGCCAGCGATTTGATGGCGAGTGTCTTTGCCAGACCGGGGACGCCTTCAAGGAGTACGTGCCCGTTGGCAAGAAGAGAGATGACGAGCGATTCGACGAGATGTTTCTGACCGACGATGGTCTGGTTCATGCCGGTGGTGATGACTTTGATAAAGTCGCTTTTCGAGGCTATCAGCTGATTAAGAGCCTGCAGATTGATGTTTTCGCTCATGGAATTCTTTTGAGTATAATTGAAGGTGTTGATTTTTGATTTAGTTGAAAAATATGTAGCAACAGACTCTATAAACCCACTGGAAGGGATATAGTCATCGGTTGGCTATACAAAGTTACAATATATAACACTTTTAGAGTCTGATGTATTGTTAATTATGTTTATCAAAACCAGACTTCTAACTAAATTTTTTAAAAATTAATATTTCTTATATAAGGACCGCCGGAGATTGGGGTCTCCGGCGGCATATTTTCGGCAAAATTGTCCTTGTCCTATTTATATCGGTTGTAAATCTCGACACCCATCCGGTGAGCATCGTTTCGGTTCTTTTCGGGGTCATCGCTCGTGCGGTATTTTTCGAAGTCTGGTATCACGACTCTTGTTCCGGGCCGGATCCTGTCGGGATGACGAAGCTTGGTTTCATTAGCTTTATAGATGTAGGACCAGTAATCCTGATGACCATAATATTGTCGGGCCATTGTGGTCAGGAAGCGATTGCCTGAAACAACATCATAGCGGATCGTGTCAGTGTTTTGCTTTTCGGGATCAGTCGTCGGGTCGTTTATCTGAGCGATGTCTTGCTCGGTTAAATTTACGCGTGAAGTATCTATAAGTGTTTCAGCCGGGTCTGTCGTGTCGCTCTCGTTCACAGGGGCAGTTATTGCTTGAGGTTCAGTGTTTTGGTCCGAGGTTAAGAAGGCTTCAATTCGGTGGCGTCCGAGGTAGCCGAGAACTATCCCGGCAATGAGTCCGAGCAGGGTTGCTACGATGATCCATAGGGCGGTACAACAACGCCTCGGGGCGGCTTCGTAATC
>CAYVXC010000023.1:2601-4394 GCA_964454925.1 uncultured Bacteroides sp. | reverse complement strand
TGAATGATCCGAAATCTTTTACTGTCACTTTACCGTCGGCGGCCAGTCCTTGTTCGATAGTATCAAAGAATGTCCGGATAAAGTTTGAGGCCTCCGAGGGAGAAATATCCCCGTGAGCGGCGAGAATTTCGGCGAGTCGGGATAGTGGTATCGTTGTCTTCATTTGTTGCTTACTGCTTTTTTGAGGCGCGAAGCCGGTTCGAAGTTTACCCCAACCGATGGTGGAATCAGTCTGCGTTTTCCCGAATCAGGATCGGTTTCTATATGTTCGTCGGTAGTGACAGGCGAGAAGTTGCCAAATCCGGGGATGGCGACCGAGTCTTCTTCAGCCAGTGAGTCGGCGATTGACCCGGCAAGTTTCTCAGCGATTCGATTCACTGATTTGCTGTCGAGACCGGTGGCTTTTGCCATTGTATTCAGGAAAGAACGGTTGTCCATGTCAAACGAGGGAAAAATAAATATTGATGTGGTTTTTAGGGGTTAGTCCTTACGATGATTGATTCATCAAGGCGTGTAGAATAGCGTCTTGAAGGGCGCTCACATCTGACGGCCGATTCGATCGGAGTCCGTGTGGCGATGTGTACTTTGTCGCGCCCGGTGAAATTCGAGTTGATTTCATCCACCACCTCCATCAGCTTAATGCGTCTTAGCCGTTCCTTGGGAGAGATAAAGAGCGACTGTTCGACACGATCGATATCGACGATGTCGGTTATCATAATTCCGGCTTTTTTATATCCGAATCCGGGTCGGAAGATCTGGTTGAGAGCTTCGATGGCAGCCTCTGAAATTGTCATTATGTCGTTCGAGGCCTGGGGGAGTGACTTGAAATTTGAGGCATAATACTGATCCATGTCCTCGCGGAAGTGATTGGTGTGGATAAAGACGGAAACGCCTCTGGCTGCCGAGTGCTGGGAGCGAAGCTTACGCGAGGCAATGGTGGCGAAGGCCGCCATCGCTTCGATGAGGCGGTCGCGTTCAAAGATCATTTCGGCGAATGATCGTGAACAGCAGATCTGCTGTTTGTTGTGAGGGACGGCTTCAAAGTCGATGCAAGCTTCACCATTCAGCTCGCGCCATGTCCGTTCGCCCACGATATTCAATAATTTTCTGATTTGGTCAAGCGGAAGATCTGCCAGATCAAGGGCTGTGACGATCTTTTTCGCATCGAGACGCCGGGAAAGGCGACGACCGATACCCCATACTTCGTTTATCGGAGTAAGACTGAGGGCTTTCCGACGTTGTTCTTCTGTTTCAATCCGGCAGACCGAGCGGTATCCGGGATATTTTTTTGCAAATCTGGCCGCTATCTTTGCCAAAGTTTTTGTCGGTGCGATTCCAAGCGACGTCGGGATACCCGTATGGCGTCGCACACATCTTACAACCGATCGCCCGGCTTCGACAATGTCTTTTTTGTCTTTCCAGGCCTCGAGGTTTAGGAAACATTCATCAACCGAGTAAATCTCGATCGAAGGAATGACCTCGGACAGAGTTGCCATGACACGCGACGACATGTCGCCATACATCCGGTGATTACCCGACAGGACTCTGACATGCCCGCGTTCGACGAGGTCATGGATCTTGAACAGAGGTGCCCCTCGTTTTATTCCAAGAGCCTTGGCTTCGTTGGACATAGAGACCGCACATCCGTCGTTATTGGACAGAACTATGACCGGCACATTGCGTAGCGAGGGGTCGAAGACCCTTTCGCACGATACGAAGAAGTTGTTGCAGTCAATTAGTCCAACCATGAGGTCTCTAACTAATAAGTTCGGGAAATAAAATGAATATAATAT
>CAYVXC010000023.1:0-2501 GCA_964454925.1 uncultured Bacteroides sp. | reverse complement strand
AATGAATATAATATTATGAATATTTGCCTACGCGATTACAGACGTTTGGTCCGACGGCGTCGTGAGCGTTTTATCGTGTAGGTAACCACTCCCCATATTTCGAAACGGTTGTCGGGAGTGACAAGAATGGGGTCGAAAGCTTCGTTGGCAGGGATTAGCCAGACCCGTCCGGGTTCAAGATGAATACGCTTCAAGGTGAAATCTCCGTCAATACAACATACGGCTAAATCGCCGTCCATCGGTTCGAGAGAACGGTCGATGACTATTATATCGTCGGGTTCGATACCATCCCCGATCATGGATTCGCCCGCCACACGGCCATAGAAGGTGGCTGCGGGGTGAGTGACGATCTCGCGGTTCAGGTCGATCGATTCGGATATGTAATCCTGGGCCGGAGAAGGAAATCCGGCCTGAATGCCGGCGTCGGCAAACGGAAGACTCAGATGAGTCGACACGTCTGGTAACATTATTGAGACCGTTACCTGCCTGATTCCTGACGAGGAGAGAGATGGGTTCATGTAGTTAAAGTTTTTGCAGTCAGTCCCACAGACGATCGGCTATCGCATAACGCGGGCGATCTTTTACTTCGATGAAAATTTTGCCGATATATTCGCCGACGATTCCGATGCTGAGCAGAATCAAACCGCCCAGGAACCAGACAGAGAGCATCAGCGAAGGCCATCCCGAGGTTACTTTTCCGCAGAAAAAGGCTACCAGTACCCAAATGGCTACCAGAATGTCAAGCAGAAGAATCGCGGCTCCGATTGCAAAAATCAGACGCATCGGTTTGGCCGAAAAAGAGGTGATTCCGTCGACAGAGAATGACAGCATTTTGGAAAGAGGATACTTCGATTCGCCGGCTACGCGTGGATTGCGGCTATAGGTGACAGACGAGTGACGGAGACCAATGTTGGGGACAATTCCACGAAGGAAAAGGTTTTTTTCGGGATATTCAGCCAGCAGATGCAACGCGCGGTTGCTCATCAATCGGTAGTCTGCGTGGTCATAGACGGCTTCAACGCCCATCTTTCGCTGGAGATTGTAGAACGCATGGGCGGTCGAGCGTTTGAATGTCGAGTCGGAAGAACGGTCCGAGCGGACTCCGTAGACAATTTCGTCACCGTTGCCTCCGTCGAAGCGTCTGACCATTTCGATAATCGCTTCGGGATCGTCCTGAAGGTCGGCGTCAATCGATATCGCTGCATCCGCATGGTCCATCACGGTCATAAGTCCGGCCAGAAGGGCCTGTTGATGACCACGGTTATGGGCCAGTGAAACGGCTTTCACGCGATTGTCCTCGAGGTGTGCTTTTTCAAGGACTTCCCAGGTCATGTCGCGGCTCCCGTCGTTTGAACACAGGATATAGCTGTCGCGCGACGCGATTCCCTCGTCGGCCATCCGGTCAAGAATATCAAGAAGGACCGGAAGCGACAAGGGAAGCGCGTCCTGCTCGTTGTAGCACGGCACGACGATAGCTATGACCGGGAGCTTGGCAGGAGTCATGGGCGAAATGCGCGGTTTAGTAGTTGCGGGCGATGATGACACGCTGTTTCGAAGGACGGCCCGTTACCATGCAGACACCGGGTGTCGTGTCGCCTTCGAGAGGAATACAGCGAATGGTCGCTTTGGTTTCTTCCTTGATTCTTTCTTCGGTTTCGGGAGTTCCGTCCCAGTGACAGAGGAAGAAGCCGCCGTCTTCGATTTTCTCCTTAAATTCGTCGTATGAATCACATACGTAGGTCTTTTCTTCGCGAAGTTTCAGCGCTTTGTTATAAATGTTCTGTTGAATGTCTTCGAGAAGCTGAGCGACGTGATCGGCGATACCGTCGAGGGGAAGGACTTCTTTTTCGAGGGTGTCGCGGCGCATCAGTTCGATGGTGCCGTTTTCGATGTCGCGTGCACCGAGTGCAAGACGGACGGGGACGCCTTTGACTTCGTAATCAGCAAATTTGAATCCGGGACGCTTGTTGTCGGCGTCGTCATACTTGACGCTGACACCCAGTTCTTTGAGGCGGTCGATGATAGGATAGACTTTTTCGGTGATGGTTGCGAGTTGTTCGGCGTTCTTGGCGATTGGAATGATGACCACCTGAATTGGAGCCAGATGGGGAGGAAGAACAAGACCGTTGTCGTCGCTGTGGGTCATGATCAGTGCGCCCATAAGGCGGGTCGATACACCCCATGAGTTGGCCCATACATATTCGGGCTTATTTTCCTTGTTTGTGAAAGTCACGTCAAAGGCTTTAGCAAAGTTCTGTCCGAGGTTGTGAGAGGTGCCTGACTGGAGAGCCTTGCCGTCCTGCATCATGGCTTCGATGGTATAGGTGTTCAGCGCGCCGGCAAAACGTTCATTGGCGCTCTTGACACCTTTGATGACGGGCATAGCCATGTATTTTTCGGCGAAATCGGCGTATAGGTTAATCATCTGGACAGTCCGGCGTTCCGATTCCTCGGCCGTGGCGTGGGCGCAGTGGCCTTCCTGCCAGAGGAATTCGCTGGTG
>CAYVXC010000022.1:0-19019 GCA_964454925.1 uncultured Bacteroides sp. | reverse complement strand
CGTCCGCCGGTCACTCCCCCGGACGTATTGGGCTGCTGGAGCGAATGGGTCGCATCCATGATGACCGGCACACCGAATGTTTTCATCGTCGGGATGCCGCGAAAGTCAACCACAAGGTCGCCATATCCCATCATCGTGCCACGGTCGGTGACCGCCACCAGACTTCCACCGGCATCCCTGACTTTATCGACAGCAAATTTCATCGATTCGGGAGCAAGGAACTGTCCTTTTTTGATGTTGACCATGCGGCCTGTGCGCGCGGCTGCCACGAGCAGGTCTGTCTGCCGGCAAAGGAACGCCGGAATCTGGAGAATGTCTACAAACGGCGCCGCCATTTCGGCCTCGTGAGCTTCGTGGATGTCCGTCACGACCGGAACTCCGACCGTTTCCCGAACCTCGCCGAGAATCTCGAGCGCCTTCTGATCGCCTATTCCTGTGAACGAGTCGATCCTCGACCGGTTGGCCTTCCGGTAGCTGCCTTTGAAAACAAACGGGATGTCGAGACGGTCGGTGACGTCTTTGATATGTCGGGCTATATCGAGCGCCATTTCGCGCCCTTCGATGACACACGGACCGGCAAGCAGGAAAAAATTGCCGCTTTTCGACGATCCGAGATAGTCAAGTAGAGTTTTATTTTCTGTCATAGGGTTATAGTGTCAACTGATTGATGATGTGACAGGTGTCACAGGCGACAAGCGCCGCCGTCTCGGTCCTGAGCCTGTTATCGCCCATCGTCACGGGGATATATCCCTCGCCGAGCAAGTGTTCAATCTCCTCGGGCGCGAAGTCGCCTTCGGGGCCAATGAGAATGACGACATCTTCTCCGGCCTTATAGGTCCGCGAAAGCAGCGCACGCTCGGTGTTTTCGTCACAATAGCCGACAAAGCGTTGTGGAGCGGTGAACCGGGCGACAGCCTCCGTCAGAGGCAACATTTCTGTAATCTCGGGCAGAGTAGCCTTCAGCGACTGTTTCATGGCCGAAACAGCTATCTTGACAAGCCGGTCGCGTTTAATTTCCTTTCGCTCGCTCCTCCTGCAGCGGATAGGTACGATTCGGTTAACCCCGATTTCGACGAGTTTCTCGACGAGCCATTCCATCCGGTCGTTGTTCTTGGTCGGCGCCACCATGACGGTGATCGAGTTGGGCCACACGGGGCTGACATCTTCTTTTTCGATGATCGCCAAACCGACGTGCTTCGGATGGTCACCGACGATCTCGCACGTGAAGCGGTGACCGTTCCCGTCAACCACCGACAGCCGGTCTCCGAGCTTCATTCTGAGCACACGGATGCAGTGGCCGCTGTCGCTTTCAGGGAGCGTAAGCGACGTTTCGATGTCGGGGGCAAAGAACTGAATCATCGTTGTCAGACGGGTTATTTTCCTTTTTTGATATATGGAGGACGCTTGGGCTGATCGAGGTCGATGAATCCACCCGGTTCGGCATCGTCGTTACGGAGTGCGACGCCTATGCTTGCGTCGTTTACACGGCGCTTCGAGGGATTGCGGAAAATGAGGACAAAGAGAATGGCGACCACCGCGGCATATCCCGCGAAAATGAACCAGGCGTCGGACCATGCATTCGCATACTCCATCGTACCCTCGGGAGCGGTATAGACAACCCGCGAAATGATTGCCTGCGCGCCAAGCGTACCGATTGTCGCGCCGATACCGTTGGTCATGATCATAAAGAGGCCCTGAGCCGAGTTACGCATCGAGGGATCGGTCCGCTGGTCGACATAGAGCGAACCCGAGACATTAAAGAAGTCAAAGGCGACACCATAGACGATCATCGACAGGATGAGCAGCCATACGCCCGAGCCGGGATCTCCAAGACCGAAAAATCCGAAACGCAACGACCAGGCGATCATTGCCATGAGCATGACAGTCTTTATTCCGAATCGTTTGAGGAAGAACGGTATCAGGAGAATACAGAGCGTTTCGCTGGCCTGGGAAATTGAAATGAGGGCATTGGCGTTGCTCGCGCCCCAGGTTGACGCAAATTCGGGAATAGACTTGAACGACGAGATGAAGGGGTTGGCAAAACCATTGGTAATCTGGAGCGAGACGCCGAGCAACATCGAGAAGATGAAGAAGATCGCCATCGACGGGTCCTTGAACAAGGTGAAGGCACGCAATCCGAGAGCATCGACGAGGCCCTTGGAGGGCTTGCCTCGCGAGGTGTCACAATTCGGGAGCGACAGTGCATAGACCATCATCGCCATCGAAAGGACGCCTGAAAACAGCAACTGCTGATATGTATTCTGAAAACCGGTGAAGTTGGTGATAAGCATTGCCACGATGAACCCGACGGTGCCAAGTACACGGATGGGCGGAAAATCTTTGATTGTATCCATTCCGGCCTTGGCCATCGCGCTGTAACAAACCGCGTTACCAAGCCCGATGGTCGGCATGAAGAACGCTACCGAAAGTGAATAAAGCGTAAACAGAGGCCCGAATTGAACGGCATCTCCGGCATTCATGGCATAGACACCGGCCGCAATCATGAAGGCTCCCGCGAGCAGATGACAGAGCGAAAGCATTTTCTGAGCAGGGATCCAACGGTCGGCGACGATACCGACAATCGCGGGCATGAAGATCGACACAATGCCCTGGATGGCATAGAACCAGCCGATTTCGTTGGCCAGGCCGACACTGTAAAGATAGGTTCCCAACGAAGTGAGATAAGCGCCCCAGACACCGAACTCAAGGAAGTTCATCAGGGCCAGACGCGGTTTTAGATTATTCATCATTCAATGATTCAAGGTTTTATGATTGATTAGTTTGTTTATTCCTGTGTAGTTGTCAATATGGAAGGTCTTCGTCCTGACGCTGGTCAAGCAGACGGCGGATCACAGCGGCCGTCTCGAAATCATCGCGGGCGATGGCTTCGTCGAGCTCTTCGTTGAGCTCTGTGTTTGTCATCGAGTGATAGTCGGGTTCTTCCGAGTCAGAGTCGTGATCGCCACTGCCCGACCCGACAGCCTCGGCCGATTCGGTCTCTGTTATCTCTATTCCGGTTTCTTCGAGAATGGCGGGCGTCGTGTAGATTTTTGCGCCAACACGAATCGCAACGGCGATCGCGTCGCTGGTCCTCGAATCGAGCGTGATCTGACGGTCGCCATCATCAAAAGTCATTTCGGAACAAAAAATTCCGTCCTCGAATTTATAGATGAACACCTCCTTCAATTCGATTCCGAATGCTCCGGCAAACGAGGCGAACAGGTCGTGGGTCATCGGGCGCTGGGGTTCGATCCCTTCGATGACCATTGCTATGGCCTGGGCCTCGGGCGCACCGATGATGATAGGAATTCTTTTGTTTGACTCCTTGGCCGACAGCAACAGCGCAAACGCTCCGTTCTGGAGGGGATTGTAGCTGAGGCCCATGAGTGTCAGTTGTATTCTGTTTTCCATTTCATTCCTGATTTTTGAAGTCGTGACTAAACGACAATGTTTCGGCCGGTGATGATTCCCGAACCATAACAAATCCGTGCATCGCGGTCGTAGACAACTCCGAACTGCCCCGGAGCGATACCCTGTACCCGGTCGGCGCTGTTGAGTACATACTCTCCGTCGTCAAGCCGTGTGATGGTCGCCGGTGTGAAACCGGGCGTATGACGGTTTTTGAACGTCACCTCGACTCCGTTACACTCCGGGCCCCACGGATCGCGTGTAATGAAATGCATTTCGGCCAGATGGAGCGTCTTTCCATATTGTTTCTCGGTGTCATAACCGTTCGATACATAGATGATGTTTTCCTCGACATTCTTTTTCACGACGAACCACGGGCCACCGCTGAGACCGAGCCCCTTTCGCTGACCGATCGTGTGGAACCAGAATCCGCGATGCTCGCCGAGTTTGCGGCCGGTCTCGATCTCGATGATCGGTCCCGGGCGCTCGCCAAGATGACGGCGGATAAAGTCGTTGTAGTTTATCTTTCCGAGGAAACAGATTCCCTGGCTGTCCTTGCGCTTCGCATTCGGCATATTGGTTTCGAGAGCGATTTCACGAACCCGGCTCTTAGGCAGGTCTCCGATGGGAAAGATTATGTGGTTGACCTGTTCGGTTGTGATCTGAGCTAAAAAGTCAGTCTGGTCCTTCACCGGGTCAACGGCAGTCCCGAGCCAAGTAGCCCCGTCGAAATCGAGCGTGGTTGCGTAGTGGCCGGTGGCCGTTTTGTCAAACTCGTGGCCCCAGCGTTTTTCGAAAAACCCGAACTTGATCATCCGGTTGCACATCATGTCGGGATTCGGGGTCAGTCCGCGGCTGACCGTGTCGAGCGCATACTGCATGACATGTTCCCAATACTCCTCGTGGAGCGAGACCACATCAAACGGCAGTCCGTACCGGTGTGCGATCAGCGAACACATCTCGATGTCTTCTTCGGCCGAGCAATCGCCGCGGCCGTCGTCCATACCGATGCGGATATAGAACAGGTGGACATCGTGTCCCTGCTCGACAAGCCGGTGAACAGCGACCGCGCTGTCAACGCCGCCTGAAATCAGTGCTGCGATTCTCATTTGTCTGCCTCCGTCGACGAATTATCATTCCCGCGCTGACCATTTCCCGACATCTGCGACTCTATCAGCGAGCGGAAAGCCGCGATAGCGTTGTCGACCTGAATATTCTTGGCGGCCACGTTCCGGTCGCTATCGAGGAAATAGATTTCGGGCTGTTGAGTGATCGTGAAATCAAGATCAATGTCGGGAGCCGCACCAACAATCCAACCATCGGGCATTGAGTCCGCATCGGTTTTCCAGTCCTCGTCTGCTTCGCCCGGATAGATCGCCACGACACTTAGCGCGCCGCCCTTTACCAGCGCCGGCAGAACATAGTCGGAACTCAACCGGGCTTTGGCCAGACGACAGTCAATGCAGTCGGGTTCGTAGAAAATAAGCAGAACCGACGGCGTCGTCAGATCGCTCAGTTTACCGATCGATCCGTCGGGACAGGTAAACGAGAAATCAGCAACCTGTGCACCGAGGCGCGAATTATTAAGCTTACGATAGAGAGCCTGGAAACGCGCTTTCTCCGGATCTTTGACTTTTTTCGAAGTGGAGACTGCTTTTACAAACGGATAGAAAAGTTCCTCGCTCGCATACTCCGAGGTGTCCGAACCGGTCCACTTCTCGGCCATGCGTGCCAGCTTGATAAGATTTTTCGCATCGGTCTTTTCAACGCCGGTTATCAGTTCTTCGATAGCCCCATGCACTACCTTCGCGTCGGCGTAGGGCGTAAATGCCAGGAACTGACCGAAAGTCGCGTCCATCTTGTCAAGCGAAGAAAAAGCGCTTTTCAGACTCGCGTGCTTCCAGAAATTCTCAACGAGATAGTTGCAGCGTTCGTCAAGTCGCGTGAGTTCTTCGGGAACAGTCGGAATGGGAACAACGAGATCTGAGGACGCGGCGGGTGTCTGTGCCCCGACCGACATTATGCCGAGAAAGGTCGCAACAGTGACGACACACAAACGGCAAACGAAATTTTTCAACGATATAATCATAGATTGATAAGTCAATTGGTTAAAGCAATCACAAAGATACGAAAACTTTCCGATACACGCGTCCCCGACCACCTAAAACTTGCCAACCCCAACCCCGGAGCCTAAAAGACTGACATCCTCGAACTCAATATATCGTTAACGAGCATTTAGAACAAACACAACCCTTAAGTTGTATTTATTGAAAATAATTAATAACTTTGCAGTGCACTTAAAAACTACCCAAGTGTAAAAATTATTATTAATATTTCCGATATGAAGTTCGATCTCATTACCGAAAATGGAAATTTATGGGCCGTTCGCTATGACAACTGTCTGAGCATACTTTAGTGGAACTGGCACGAATGGAGAAGGTCAGAAGATTCTTACTTGAAAACAATATTGCTGATTTTGATTCTTTCAATGACTATCTAACCGAACTAAGTTAATTTAGAAATTTTAGGAGTAATAATATGAAAACAAGAAATGAGATTATAGCTAAACTTAGCGCTCATACAGATAGCACCTCTCCTTCAAAATGGAGAGAAAACGCGGAATGGCGAAATAATAATAAACCTTGGCTGCGATACTCACAACGTATCGCAATGATGATGCTTGATAAGATGGAGGAACTTGGTCTAACACAGAAATCTGTTGCGGAACGGATGGGATGCTCCCAGCAGTATGTATCCCGAGTATTGAGAGGGAAAGAAAACCTATCTATCGAGACCATATCAAAATAGAGGAGGCCCTTGCTCTGGAGATATTAGAGCCTGTATTTATTTCTCGCTAAAGCTTTTTATTCTAATCGTTTATCTCTAATCTTAAAGCAGTGAAGGCCGGCCGAATTGGGGGAGAATTCGGTCGGCCTTCATGTTTTGGGTCCGGAAAAAAGGTGAGACGGCTGCACCTGCACGCTGCAATCACAATCTCGGACATGGGTCAGACCGGACTTCCTCAGATTGAGAGTTGTTTCGAGGATATGTGCTGGGTATTTTGAGGAAAACCGGTCGCCGGACGGAGAGGAATGAAAAAATGTCAATGTTCGCTTGGTGTCAGCAAAGTTACGACACCTCCAACGCAGAAGTATGCCCAAAACCTCCCCCGGGGAGTTAAAAGCGGAGATGAAAGTGACAGAAGATCAAGATGCCGGCAGATAAGAGATATAAGTCACAACATCGCATCTCCGAAGCACCTATATTTCATTCGTTTATCAACTCCACGTTGCACGTGGGGTTCCTATCATCCCCACCGACATCCCTCGGTTCTGACACTTGATCTGAGAGAAAATAAAAACCGGTTCACCAAGATGTATGCAAGGTCGGGGAGTTGCCAATAAAGTTATTTTATCTGTATATGACATTTATCTTTAAAAAGGTCATATAAATATTTGCAAAACAAAATAGTTTTTTTAACTTTGCAAAAAATTAATTCGAATCACTAAAAATCAATCATTTATGAAAAATCTCTTTAGTCTCCTAACCTTATCTACACTATTATTGGCGGGGTGTTCGTCTGACGAACCGACTAATAATGAAAATACAGAACCGGTTCAGCCGGGAGTTGAAACCGAAGAGCCGGGAGCCGGTGAGGAAGAAGGCAACTGGGAGGTCACAAACAAAATCGAACTTTCTCAGGCCGAAAAACCAGTCATGGATGGCATGAACGAGTTTGGTTACAAACTGATGGCCGAATATGCAAAGGAATCGAAGGACGGCAGTTTCAGCGTGTCGCCGGTAAGCGTGTCGGTCTATCTAAGCATGATGGCTAACGCAACGGCCGGTGATACCCACGACCAGATTCTCGCGGCCCTCGGATCGACAGACATGGAGGCCCTCAACTCGCTGAACTCAAAACTGATGCACTATCTTCCGTGTGGCGACAACGGCGCATGTCTCGAAATCAACAACCGGATTTGGCTGTCGAACAGATTTACCGCTCCCGAAGCATTTAAATCCACCGTCAAAGACATTTACAACGCCGACGTTGAAAGCGTTGACTTCTATCAGTCAACCACGGTCCCCGCAATCAACAAATGGGTCTCGGACAAAACCCACGGACTTATCAGCGGCATTCTTTATGGAGATTGGACTAAATTCACAGATCTTTCTCAGACATCGGCAAACACGGTCTATTTCAAGGGTGACTGGGCAGTCAAATTCGATAAAAAGGCCACGACCAACAGCTTGTTTAACGCTCCGACAGGCAAAGTCATCGTAGATATGATGAAAGCTGTTCGCGTTACATACTACGCCAAAGCCAACGGAGTTGAGATGGTGAGACTTTCTTATAAGAACGGGATTAACGCCATGGAACTTTATCTGCCTGACTCTAAAACATCTGTAAAAGATATCGTCGCCACCATCACTCCCGAAATTCAGGAGGACTTAAAAGTCAATGCTTCGGCCTACGAAGTGACGCTGGCTTTACCGAGAATTAAAACCATGCCTGAGCTGATTAACATAAATAACCCACTGAAAAGCATGGGTCTTACCTCATTAGACGCAACTGATTATTCGCCGATGGGAATAAATAAGATCCTGGGATTCATCATTAATCATCAGACCTATATATCTGTAGACGAAGAAGGTACGGAATTAGCTGCTGTAACAGGAGGGATGGATGCAACCTCTCCCGGGCCTAATGAAACGCCACAATATCCGAAAGTGAAAGTTGACTTTGACCGCCCGTTCATGTATATCATCCGCAACACCAAAACCGATGCAATCCTTATGGCCGGCGTGGTCACCAACCCTAAGAAATAAAGGATAAAAACAGTTTTTTCATACAAGCAGACCGGATCGAAACTCAATATTTCGACCCGGCTTATGTTTAAGAATTATACTGAGGTTTTTACCAGCCGCCGGAGGTGTGCTCGCTATTTTGGCATTTTAGCAATTTATCAAGACTTCTGTAAACTCCATTTTCACCTAATAAGAATCACAACGAAATTATTTCATTAATTTTTTAAAAGTTTGGAATTTTAATTTATTTCACCTAACTTTGTGGGGTAAAACCCTAAAAACAATTTGTATGAAGAAAAAATCATCAATATTGACATTTGTTATTGGAACACTTGTTTTCTTTGCGAGTTGTCAAAACAACGTCGAACTACCGTCGAACGATTTTTCAGAAACGATCAAGTATCGGACACATCAAGAAATGATTGAGCAATCATTAGCCGCTTACAATCATCTCTATCCAGCAACATCGCGAAATTCGAGAGAAGTAGTTAATATTGTTCCTGTTCGGACCTCCATGTCGCGTGGCGAGGTTCCAAATCCATTGTATGCAATAAATTTTGCGGATAGTGCAGGCTACGTTATTATAGCCTCACATCCTAACGTTGAACCAGTCATGGCAGTCATTGAAGAAGGATCATTTGACCCCAACACAGATAACGATGGATTTAATGCTTTTCTCAGAGCGGCTGAGAATTATTTACCTGTTACTTACTCTACAAATGATAAAGAATTAAATATTGATACTCTTAAATTAAATTTTCAGTATTGGGAAGAAGATGTTGATACCTTAACATATTTGAACGTTAAGCCTCATTTGGAAAACTGGTGGGGACAGGATAAGCCATATAATAAATACTGCCCGACTTTATATGACTCGGAAAGTAAATCACACAAAAATTGTTTGACCGGTTGTGTCCCCACTGCTTTAAGCATGGTTATGGCTTATTTCCAAAGCTCCTCATCATTTAAAATTACATACGATGGTTCTAATAGAAATATTTGGTTGAAATGGAACGAAATCAAACGTCATATATATACTCCTGCTAATAATATTGATTCAGATATATTCCTATGCACTGAAAACGGACATGATCAGTTGGCTCTGATAATGCGCGAACTCGGTTATGTCTGTAACACACAGTACGGCTTAAATGAGAGTTTAACCGACGCACAAATGATTCCCAAAGGGCTTGAAGCAATTGGGATCAAAAATGCTGAATGTCGCAATTATTACACTGTTAAAGGTGCGATTGATAATGAGACCATACTCTTAATGCAAGGAGGAGGTCATTGTTTTATAATAGACGGAGCGGATTGTATCTGGTTTAAATATACTCTGCGCCTTTATCAAGAAGACAGCTTTGGCTTCAGGACGCTAATTTCTACAGAATATAGTGAAAGTAGGCATGATTATGCCCACGTAGTTTGGGGATACGATAATCTTGCTGTTGGGTACTTCAACGACGGGGTATTGAAAATGATGAAACCATACAGATTGGATTCGGGCGCAATACCCACTACAAATCCTGCTGATTTTAGCTCAAATATGAAATATTACCCGCTAAAATTGACATTAACCATTACTCCGACAGATCCAGTGCCAGTCATTTAATTAATCAAAATATTTAATAGCGCTAAAGTATAAAATATGGGAACAAAATCATTGTTTTTTCTAGCAACTTATGCTACGTTCATAAGCATAGTGTTGTCGGGATGTTCGTCAAATGATATTCCGGGAACAAAGTTAACAAGTGAATATAGAGATATAGAATTCTCGCCGGCACAGGCCACTGTCGCCAAGAATCAAAATGAGTTCAGCATCAAATTCTTTAGCCAGATGGCTGAGCTGGAAGCCGATTCGGCCAAAAATCTAATGGTTTCGCCACTCAGCGCAGAAATAGCGTTGTCGATTCTGGCAAATACTGTCGACGAAAGCACTTCAACCGAACTGCTCGCCTTGCTCGGTCAATCGGATCTCGACGGCCTCAACAGCTATAACACCACACTGATGAACAGTCTCCCCATCGCTAATGATTCGACAAAACTTTCACTGGCTAACTCTGTCTGGATAACCGATCAGGTTTCTATTCCCGAATCATATTCGACCATGTTTTATGAAACTTTCGGAGACTATCCACAATCACTTGATTTCTCGAATGGGAGCAGTGCTAAAAAGATTATTAACGACTGGAGCGCAGACCGCACGAACGGATTGATTGAAAAAATATGTCCGAACAATATCACAAAAATGCAGATCCTGTTCGCAAACGCTCTATACTTCTCGAGTTCATGGCACAATGTATTCGATCCAAAGGACACGAAGCCCGGAAATTTTTCAACCCCGTTTAGTACTCCTACAGTATCCATGATGAAAGGGCATTTTGAAGTACCGGCTTTTGAAGACGGCGGAACTAAGAGCATCAAGCTCTATTTCCACGAGAAGCGGTATGCCATGACTCTTGTGCTCCCTGAAAAGGGTGAATCTGCAATTGAGCTGGCAAAGGATATCGAGAAACTAAGCTCGATATTAACGTCTGAATATACACTTCATTCATACGATATCCGTCTTCCGAAGTTCAGTATTTCTGGCGGTTTCGATATGATCACGTATCTCAAGAAAAATCTTCCCGACTTTTGGCAAGGATCGTGGGATAAATGTGGTTTTGACTCTACTCTGAAATATTACACTCTTGTTCAGCACACCAAATTTTCTGTTCACGAAAAGGGAGCTGAAGCAGCTACGGTAACCAATTCCGACTGGTTGAGTGCATTTGTACCATATTCATGCGAATTTATTGCTGACAGACCTTTCATTTTTGTTGTGACTGAGGAAAAGACCGGTACGGTTATTCTGGCCGGCATCATCAACGATCCTACACTTGAAGATGGTGATAGTCTGAATGTAATGGATTGAGGCATCTTATTTATGATGGAATGAAAGGTGTTGCAAGTCGCCACAGCGAGTGATCTGCAACACCTTTCATTTTAGGCGGTTTTTACCAGCCGCCGGAGGTGCCTCCGCCGCCGGTCATACCGCCGCCGAGGCCTCCTCCGCCAAAGCTGCCGAAGCCACCCGTTCCGCGCCCTCCGCCGCCTCCGACGATGAAGGGAACGGCTGTGGCGAGTTTGGCGAGTGTGAAGGGCGTTCGTTTGACGTGGCCACAGTTCATACAGGCGTATTCGTGGACGCCGTGGCCTTCGGAGCGTGTGGTGGGTTGCTGAAGAATCCTGTCACGGACGAAACGCGAGGTCCGCGCATGGCACTGCTCGCACTCCGAGAGGGCTACATCGCTGTTGACGAAAGGATAGATGTCGGTCTCGCCACAATTTGGACAGAGCCAGACGTCATAGTCGACCGAGTTCAGTTTCTCTTCCATGTCCTGAGCGGGGGTGAGGAAGTCGTTGTCATGTTCCTCGTCGACACGGCCCATCTCGGCCGAACAGTTAGGACAGAGATGGCGCCCCTCGCGAAGGTGGCGCACCCAGTTCCGGAACGGATAATAGACAACAAAAGGAATCCCGGCACCGAGCCACGAAAGGGCATAGATCATGCGGACCATCGGATAGAGACGGACATAGCGCTGATGGCGTTCGACTCCGCGGGTCGACCTCACCCGGATAACAACCCAAAGGAGGATGAGGACCGTCAGGCCGACCGCACACCATAGATAAAAAATCACAATATCAAGAATAGTAGGTTCTTTGGCGAATGACTCGCCGTTTTTCTTGATGTCGGCGGCTACTTCGGGGTCGGTCAGAACGGAATGGATCCGGTCGACGGTCGCGGTGACGGCGCGGTCGGCGTCACCCTCTTTCATCGCCGGGACAAGGACGTCGCGCGCTATCCGGGCCGTCTCGACGTCGGGGAGATACTGAGTGACGATACCGCGGCCTGTACGTATCGCATAACGCCGGTCGTTGACGGCGAGAACGAGCAACACCCCGTTGTTGGTCTTCTTGTCGCCGATTCCCCACGTCGAGAAAATATCGGTCGCGTAGCGGTCGACATCGGTATGATCGGGGAGGTCGTTGACGGCCACGACCATCATAGGCACTTTCGAAGTGCGGTGAAGGTCTTCGAGGCGGGCGTTGAGCGACGCAACAGCCGCCGGCGAGAGAACACCGTCGGGGTTGGACACCCACGTCGGGACCGACTCCCGCTGGGGGTTGGGTAGTTCGGAAACAGAATAACCGACAGCCGACAACGACAAGGCGGTCAGCATCATGACGAGGAGCACGGCACAGCGGGCCGTCTGTATGAAATAACGAGTCTTCATGACAGCAAAGTTACGCCTTTTTCAATTAACGGCCAAACCTATAACTGTCCTTGTCGACAATCCGCGACACAAAACCGGCACACATAGGAAACAATTCAGAAAAAATTGCTAATTTTGTGACCTGCAAACCAAACAAGTCGACAAAACCGAAAATCTCCTATATATCATTTACACACCATGATTTTGAATCAGCTTTTCAAGCGCCGCGGACACGCGGGACGCCTTTCTGCTTCACTTTTCTTTACCATATCAGTCGCTTTCGGGGGTAACGCCGTTGAACCGACAGGCTATTACTCTCAGTGCGAAAACAAAAACGGGGCCGACCTGCTCAAATCGCTCAACGTGAAAGTGGGGCCCCATACTGTCGTTGAATATAACGATCTCTGGGACCTGTATCTCAAGACCGATGTCTATCCCGACGGAAAAATCTGGGACATCTATTCAACGAAGGCCTGGACGCCGACGAAAGAAAAGTGTGGGAACTACAGTCTGGTCGGCGACTGCTACAACCGCGAGCACTCGATGCCGAAAAGCTGGTTCAACGACGCCGTGCCGATGTACAGCGATGCGTTCCACCTCTACCCGACCGACGGAAAGGTCAACGGCCAGCGAAGCAATTTCCCCTACGGCGAATGTTCTTCGGGGGTGACACTCCCCTCGAACGGCGACATCCATGCGCTCGGGAAACTCGGTTCCTCGACATTCAAGGGCTACACCGGCAAGGTATTCGAGCCGGCCGACGAATACAAGGGCGACCTTGCACGTTCATACTTCTACATGGCCGCGGCCTACAATGACCGCGTGGCCGACTGGCAGTCGGACATGCTTGGCGGAAACGCCTATCCTGTTTTCTCGGACTGGGCGATGGAGATGCTTCTGAAATGGCATCGTCAGGACCCGGTCAGCCAGAAAGAGATTGACCGCAACGAGGCCGTCTATATGGCCCAGAACAACCGTAATCCATTCATCGACCATCCCGAAATGGCCGAATACATCTGGGGTACCAAAAAGTCCGAGCCCTGGTCGCTGGCCGTCGGTCCCCAGCCGGCAATCAACTCACCCGCCGACGGAGCCGAAATCAATATCGGCGCTGTAAGTGTCGGAATCGAGCGCGTTGTCACCCTCCAGGTCAAAGGCCAGGCGTTGCGCGAGAACGTGAACCTCTCAGTCAGCGGAAAGGGTTGGACCGTCACCCCCGCCGTCCTTTCTCCGGAGGTGGTAAACCGGACTTCGGGCACCTCGGTAAACATCGCTCTTAAAGCCGCGTCGGAAGGCACTCAGACGGCAACGCTGACCCTCACCTCGGCCGACATTGTCTCCACCGTCACTCTGACAGCGACGGCTATCAACGGCCTCCCGGCCGGCGAGGCGACCAACGTGACCGATCAGTCGTTCGTGGCCCACTGGACCTACATCGGGAATGAAGACACGGACGGTTGCTATACCCTGGTCGTCACCGACTCTTCGGGCGAGACCGTCGACACATACCCCCGATCGGTCAAGGCCACCGACAAGGCGTGTCTGGTTGACGAGCTCGAAGCCGAAACCACATACCGCTACTATCTTGAGAGTACCCGGGCAGGCCTGAAATCCAACGTGGTGACCGTCACCACTTCGGCCCCGATTCCGTCAGTCAGGATTCTCTATGACGGAGAACTTGAGTTAGTGAGCGCTCCGGGAACGGCCGGCGACCCCGCCGAACTCCTTCTTGACATCGAAAACATCGAAGGCGAGATCGTTTTTGAAGTCGACGAGCCGTTCGAACTGTCGGGAGACCGCGAGAACTGGAGTCGTAAAATCACAGTCGACTCACGCGAAGACCGCCTGTATATCCGAATCAATTCCGCCACTCCCGGCTCGTTCTCTTCGTCAATCCGCGTAACCGCCGGCGAATACTATACCGACGAAGAGGTGGTGAACGGACGCGTGGCCGAAGAAACCGACTTCAACGAGACATTCGAGAATCCCGAAGGAGTAAACGGTTCCTACGCGAAGAGTCCGTTCGAATTTACCGGAGCGGCGGCGAAATGGATTCTGAACGGGACAGGAGCTTTCAAAGTTGCGTCGGAAGCCCACGGCGGAGAATGTTACATCCGCTTTGACAAATCGGGAGAACGGACGGTCGAATTGGCCGAAAACCGTCCCGACGGAATCGGGCGCGTGTCTCTTTGGGCGGCGGCATGGTCTGCCAAAGACGGCGCGGTCACCTTCGAAGTCGAATCGTCGGCCGACAACGGCGAAACCTGGCAGTCAGCCGGTTCGGGTTCTATCGAGAAGCCGGCCGGAAATGACAAAGTATATAAGGAATTCTTCTTCACGGTCAACCGACCGGGAGCGGTCCGGGTCCGTATCCGCCAGACTTCGGGCCAGCGGATGTGTCTCGATGACGTGGCGCTGACCGCCTGCCGCGCCGGCGTGGAGGGCGTGTTCGGCGACGACCGCGGAACGGGTTGGGATGCACGTTCGGTCGACGGCCGCCTTGTAATCGACCTCGCCCGGGAAGCCCACGTTTCGGTCTACTCGATCGACGGAGCGACACGGGTCAACACTGTCCTGACCACCGGCTCGACCGCGATTGACCTCGAACCGGGCCTGTATATCGTCGTTGTCGGCCAATCGACCCGACGCGTACTCGTGAAATAATCGCGATGGACGATATGAACAGCGAAATTTTCGACCGCACCCGTCTTCTGCTCGGTGACGAGGCGATGGAACGGCTCGCTCGGGCCAGGGTCATCGTCTTCGGCATCGGCGGGGTCGGATCTTGGGCTGTCGAGGCCCTTGCACGTACCGGTGTCGGACACCTGACTATTGTCGACAGCGACACGGTGGCCGTCTCGAACATCAACCGTCAGCTCGTAGCCCTGAATTCAACGGTCGGTCGACCGAAAGTGGAAGTCATGGCCGAACGGATAGCCGACATCAATCCGGATTGTGAAGTCGTGGCTATCGCCGACGTCTACACTCCCGAAAACGCCGGCCGTTGGGACCTGGAAAGCTATGACATCGTGGTCGATGCGATCGACTCGCTTGCATCCAAAGCCGACCTGATTCTAAGAACCACGGCCGCCCGGCGACCGCGCCTCGTCTCGTCGATGGGGGCCGCTCTGAAAGGCGATCCGCGGAAAATTGACGTGGCCGAGTTTGGCAAGGTCAAGGGTTGTCCGCTTGCCCGCGCGCTCCGCGACCGCTTCAAACGTCAGGGTGTTTGGCCTCGGCGCCGGTTTCAGGCCGTGTATTCGCCCGAACTGCTGAAAAATATGGCCGAAACAACACCTGAACAGACAGTCAACGGCATGAAGCGTCCGAACGGGACTCTTGTCTACACGACCGCTGTTTTCGGTCTGACACTCGCACATCTCGTCGTTGAGCGGCTTATCACCCGGAAAAATGCTTAAATTTAGGCGGTTAGAGATCGTGGCCTAAATTAAGTGATTATAAACGGCCTTATAAATTGACTGATAGCTGAAAAATGATTAATTTTGTGACTTGAATCAAAGAAAAAGCTTCAGTCATCTTGAAAATCCAACGGACATATCGTTCTAATCCTGTCTTTGCACTGTTAGCCGCGGTGCTCATGATGGTGTCGGCGGCGTGTTCGTCGGTCAAACATGTGCCCGATGACGAATTGCTACTCGACAAGGTGAGCATCCATATCACCGACAACGACACGATCACGTCTGAAGAACTGGTCAATTATCTCCGCCAGGCTCCCAACCATAAGGTACTCGGATTCGCGAAACTTCAGCTTGGGCTTTACAATCTTTCGGGAAAGGACGGCTCCAAATGGTACAACCGCTGGCTGAGACGCATCGGTCAGCCCCCGGTGATCTATGACAGCGAACTGACCGAGGCTTCCCGGCGCCAGCTGACGACGGCGATGGTGAACCGCGGCTTTATGGATGCGGAGGTCATTGTCGACACGGTTGTGAAACGCGACAAGAAAAAAATCGAACTGGCCTACAATGTCACGGTCGGCAACCCTCACACCATCTCATCGGTAACGGTCGAAACCGACGACCCGCACATCGAGAAGATTCTTGAAACCGAAGCATCGCCGATCAATATTACCCCGGGGATGATGTTCGATCGGAACGCGCTCGACGCCGAACGGACCAGAATCGCCACCGTGATGAGAAACAACGGTTACTACAGCTTCTCAAAAGAATCGATTACTTTCACAGCTGACACCGCGGCCGGCTCGACAGAAATCGATCTCACCATGACGGTCAGACCTCCCCACACGGTCAAACTTTCGACCGGCGAGGAAATAGGACCGACGGAACACCAGCGCTATGCGATCAAAAACGTGATATTCGTCACCGACTATGACGGACGTTCAAGCGGGATGAGTCTCGACTTTCCCGACGCGGACACAGTCAGATACAAGAACATAACGATTTTATACGGAGCCGATCACTATCTCCGTCCGTCGATTCTTGAAGAAAAATGTTTTATCCGACCCGGTCAGCTCTACAACGCCGCCGAAGTCGACCGGACCTACAGCGCCCTGAGCCGTCTCGGCATCCTCCGCTTCATCAACATCGAGATGAAGCCGCTCGCCACAATCGACGGGACCGTCTGGATGGACGCCTACATCCTCCTTTCACGCAACAAGAAACAGTCGGTCAGTGTCCAGGTCGAAGGGACCAACAGCGAGGGCGACCTCGGCTTCGGCGTCGGACTGACCTACCAGCACCGGAATCTGGCGCGGCGGTCGGAGCTTTTCACAGCCAAATTCAGGACAAGCTACGAGAGCCTGTCGGGAAACGTCGAAGGTCTCGTCAATGACCGCTATACCGAGTATGCCGGCGAAACCGACATCACTTTCCCGAAGTTCATGGCGCCTTTCCTGTCGAAGAATTTCAAGATGAAATCGCGGGCAACGACCCAGTTCGCCCTGTCGGTCAACTATCAGGAACGTCCCGAGTACACCCGCGTGATTGCCGGCGGAGCCTGGAAATACAAATGGAGCGACAACCGGTTTGATTTCAACCGGCGGCGCACGTTCGATCTGATCGACATCAACTATGTCTATCTTCCCCGCTCGACGTTCGACTTCATCAATCAGATCGCGCCCGATAACCCGCTGTTGAGATACTCCTACGAAGACCACTTCATCATGCGCCTCGGTTACACCTACTCGATGACCAACCGCCGGATTCCGACCGCCGAACACAACTCGTTCACCATCCAGCCGTCGGTGACAACCTTCCGCTGGTCGGCAGAAATGGCGGGCAACGTCCTCTATGCCATCTCTAAGATGATCGGCCAGAAAAAAAACGACGGGGCCTACAAGGTTTTCGGAATCCAGTATGCACAATATGTAAAAGCCGAGGCAGACTACTCCTATACCCGGTTCCTGACCCATCGTCAGGCAATCGCGGTTCACGGAGGCGCGGGGATAGCCTATCCCTATAGCAACTCATCGATGGTGCCTTTCGAGAAACGTTTTTATGCGGGTGGGTCAAACGGTGTAAGAGGCTGGAGCGCACGTACTCTCGGCCCGGGTGCCTACGATGCCCGAAACCAGGTGATCGATTTCATCAACCAGTGTGGCGACATCAAACTCGACCTCTCGCTCGAATATCGGTTTAAACTTTTCTGGGTATTCGAAGGCGCGCTTTTTGCCGACGCGGGCAACATCTGGACAATCAAAAACTATGTCAACCAGCCGGGCGGTCTTTTCCGCTTCAAAAATTTCTATAAGGAGATAGCCGCATCATACGGCGCCGGCATCCGCATGGATTTCACCTATTTTCTTCTTCGCTTCGACCTCGGCATAAAAGCCCACAATCCGGCGATGAACCAGGAGCCGTGGCCGATCATTCATCCCAAATGGGGACGCGACGCAACTTTCCATTTTGCGGTCGGCTATCCCTTCTGACCCTAACCCAACGCATACTCCAATGAAAAAATTAGTGATATTTGACCTCGACGGCACCCTTATCAATTCGATCGACGACCTCGGCGAAGCGACTAATCACGCGCTCGCCACGATGGGTTATCCTACTCACCCGATGATTGTTTATCCGTCGCTGGTAGGTTCGGGAGTGTCGAAACTGATTGAACGCGCTCTTCCCGAGGAAGCACGGCGTCAGCGCGTAATCGAAGCGATGAAACGCGAATTCAAGGCCTATTATGACGAACATCTGACCGACCACACAAAGGTTTATCCCGGCATCCATGAACTGCTTGACGAAATGACCGGTCGCGGCATCGGACTGGCGGTCGCCTCGAACAAATATCAGACGGCGGTGTCAGAAATTGTACGCCGGCTTTTCCCCCGGACAGAATGGGCCGCGGTGATGGGTCATCGCGACGGTATCCCCGTCAAACCCGACCCGTCGATAATCTTCAACGTATTGCTTGAACATCCGACACCGAAAGCCGAGGTCCTATATGTCGGCGATTCGGGTATCGATATGGAAACCGCGCGACGCGCATGTGTCGATTCTGTTGGTGTAACCTGGGGATTCCGGAGCCGGAGCGAACTCGTTTCGGCCCACGCCGACCACATCGTCA
>CAYVXC010000021.1:14254-19035 GCA_964454925.1 uncultured Bacteroides sp. | reverse complement strand
GTGAAATTGGTTAACTTTGCAATCTAATCGAAAAATGTTGCAAACAATGGCATTAGTTGAATATAAAAACGTTGACATCAACCGCGATTCCTTTATTGTCCTTCGCGATGTTACTTTCTCTGTCTCTCCCGGAGAACTGGTCTATCTGGTCGGTCGGGTAGGGAGCGGTAAAACCTCCCTTATCAAGACTCTTTATGCCGAGGTTCCTGTTGCCGGTGGAACGATGGCCGAAGTCCTCGGATATGACTTGCTGAAAATCAAGCGTCGCGAAATTCCGATGCTTCGTCGGGAACTTGGCGTTGTCTTCCAGGATTTTCAACTCTTACCAGATCGTTCGGTTTTCGACAATCTTGACTTTGTACTACGTGCTACCGGTTGGAAATCAGCCAAAGAAAGAGAAAAAAGAATCGAGGAAGTCCTTCAGGAAGTCGGCTCTGAAAATAAAGGCTATAAGATGCCACACGAGCTGTCGGGCGGTGAACAGCAGAGAGTCGTTATCGCACGTGCTCTTTTGAACGATCCGGCCCTCATTCTTGCTGATGAACCGACCGGTAACCTTGACCCGGAAACAGGCGAACAGACTTTTAGCCTTTTGTATCGTCTCGCTGCTGAAAAAGGGAAAGGTGTTATAATTTCAACTCATAATCACAAACTTATAGACCGTTTCCCCGGTTCGGTTCTGCTTTGTGAAGATAAGAAGTTATGTCATCTGCCTTAACCGACGTCTGTAATCTAACACCAGATACGCTTGTTCGTTTTCTTTCGTTTTATATTGCCCGAACGAAATTTGAAGATACAGGCCTGAAACTTGATGCAGTCTCGGATTTTACGAAGATAGTTCTGTCTGCCGTTCAAGAGGTAGAGTGGGGCGCAACTATAACTTATGGCCAACTGGCGGCTAAAATCGGACGCCCAAGTGCGGTGAGAGCAGTTGCCTCTGCTCTTGGTCGCAATCCATATCCATTTATTATTCCATGTCATAGGGTCATTGCTTCCGATGGCTCCATCGGTGGCTATGCTTGGGGAAGAGAATTGAAGCGCGCATTACTCGCACACGAAGGCGCGATTTTGAAAATTCAATAAAAATTCGTAACTTTGTATATGTCTTAGTCATATTGTGAGTCAGAATACACGCTTTTTATCACCAATCAATTCCAAACTTGCCTTTATGTCAAAATTCCTCTTATTTCTATGTTTTGTGTCGGCCCATCTGCTGATGAATGCCCGAACATACGCAAAATTCGACACGGGGTCAAGGCTGGAATTTCTCCGTTCCGGTTTGGCCGATGGTAGTGAAAAGGCCGCGGTTGGTCGGAGTATCAACGAAGAAGCGGCGACAATGGTTATTGTAACTCTCAATGACGGGTATGCACCGTCGGACTTGACAGATTCAGGTCTCGAATTGGTTTCCTCGCTCGGCAATGATATGTGTATTGTGAGAGGACCGTTCGAGCTAATTCTTGGTCTTGAAGATAACGATGCAGTCAGGAGTTTGTCGTTAGGAGAGCGTTTGACACCGAATCTCGATGGGGCGAGAGCTTTTTCATCAGTTGACTTAGTCCACACCGGTACAGATCTACCTGGCCTTTACACGGGAAACGGTGTAGTGTGTGGTATTTACGACACCGGCGTTGATCCGAATCACATCAATTTCTATAATCCGGATTTTAACGAATCGCGTGTCAAAGCCGTTTATAACTATGTCGGGTCCTATGGTTCTGTAAAGCAACTCACCACTCCCGATGAGATAGCAAGATTTACAACTGATAACACTTCTTCGACACACGGAACCCATACGTTGGGGATTATGGCCGGATCGTTCAATAATCGTCAGGGTGCTCTTTTCTCCGGACCTAAAGGGTCTTATGCGGTTGCCGACGAAAGAACAAACAAAGTCACGATTGAAACCGACGGAAGAAATCCCTATTATGGCATTGCTCCGGATGCTGATATTGTCGTAGCTTGTGGGGAGACTTACGAATCGAGTGTGCTCGCCGGTCTTTCGAAAATAACGGAATACGCCAGGTTACACAAACAACCGGTTGTAATCAACCTTTCCATGGGTCAGATCATCGGGCCACATGATGGTTCGGACGCATTCTCAAAAGGGCTTGAAAGGATCGGACAGGATGCACTCGTATGTATCTCGTCCGGAAATGAAGGTAATTGCGCCGTAAGCGTTGTGAAGCGACTAACCGAGGAAGACCGCGCTCTCAAAACGTTTTTTAACAATGACATGTATATTGAAGGCACCGTTGACCTCTGGAGTTCAGACAGAAACGCACTTGAACTGGCAATCGTTATTGTTGATACTTCGACCGGCAAGACTCTCTATTCGTTCCCGGTGCCGTTAAACGAAACCGTTTCTCTTGCGACGTTCAATTACACTCCTTCATCCATTGTCAGCGACGTATTTCAACGATATTTTCACTCATCCTTTATCTCCATCGCGACCTCGGACAATTCATCGACCAATCAACGTTACAATGCGCGGATGCATTTCTATCTCGAAAGGAAGGATATGAATAATCCGAACATCGCTGTAGGAATTATTGCGGAAGGTCAACCCGGCGCCCGAATCGACCTCGTCGGTAAAAATAATTTAGGGCAGACAAGCTTCCGGTCCTACGGTTTGGAAGGATGGTCTGATTCGAATTCTGAATTATCTGTCAATTCGACAGCCTGTGCCGCCAATGTAATTGCTGTAGGAGCTTATTCAACCAGATCTGTCTGGGCAGACCTTGACCAAAACCTTCATCAGAACAGTATAAGACTTTTTTCAGGGCGAATCGCCGGCTTTTCAGGCTATGGAGAAACTTATGACGGTCGCCGACTGCCTCATGTCGTTGCGCCCGGTGTTACGGTCGTTTCCTCTCTCAACAGCTATCTGAAGAATCCCGGGGCTGCTCTGGTTTCTGACTTTTTATATAACGGGCGTCATTATTATTGGGGCGCAAACTCAGGTACATCAATGGCCACCCCGGTTGTGAGCGGAATCATTGCCACCTGGCTTCAATATAATCCAGATCTTACAGTTGCCGAAGTCATTGATATCATTTCCAAGACGTCGGTTGTTGACGAAGACTGCCTAAATGAAAATCCCGTTAAGATTGGTGCAGGCAAGATAAATGCTTACGAAGGTTTAAAGGAAGTTATAAGACGTTCTTCAGTTAGTGACATTAAATCGGAAGCGGAAACTATTTTCAGATGGATCGGGGAAAATATGCTCGAGGTTTTTGTCCCGCGCGGTAA
The DNA here is from genome assembly GCA_964454925.1 of uncultured Bacteroides sp. Taxonomy (GTDB): domain Bacteria; phylum Bacteroidota; class Bacteroidia; order Bacteroidales; family Muribaculaceae; genus CAG-873. The sequence goes on along the minus strand of CAYVXC010000021.1, from coordinate 15,783 downwards.
TATCGATGTTGATATTTACAACGTTTCAGGCCATCATATCCGTCGTGTAACCGGTGCATCGGATACTCTTGTATGCGACTTCAACGATTTATCAGCGGGACTATATATTCTTAAAATTAACAATACAGATACACATCGAATCATCATAAAATGAAAATCAACAAATACTCCTCTTTATTATTTCTCCTGACTTTTTTCTTTGGCTCATTTTTAAGTGTTTCGGCAGCAAAACCCGATGCCCGTTCACGCTTATATAAAACACAGGATAAACATGCTCATCAGAGCCGCTCGGATGAAACTGAGAAACGTTATGTCCCCGTTATTCTTGAACTTGATTCTGACGATGATACAGAGCTTGACGAACTCGAAGCGGTTGTCTTCCATCGTCGGGGACGTCTTGTGCTTGCTTCTGTTCCGGAAGAGAATATGGAACGGCTATTTCACTCGGGTTTTCTTGATCGGGTAAGTTGTGCCCGACCTTCTTTCCGCAATCTTGATGTGGCCCGTCGTGTATCGGGCGTAGATCAGCTTCATAGTGGTGTCGAAATCTCGACCACGCCCGCTCCGAATATGCTTGCACTTGACGGCACCGGGGTACTGACCGGAATCGTCGATATGGGTTTCGATCCCTCTCACATAGCGTTTAAAGACAGACTTGTTTACTGGTCGATCTATGACGAGGAGAAAGCGGTCAAGATTGAAATGGACGGTCAGGAGGCTATTCTTAGCTTAGGGATTGATACAGATACTCCAAACGATACTCATGCAACTCATGTTGGAAACATTCTTGCCGGGGGATACAAAGGTTCGCCGTACTATGGCGTGGCAACCGGTTCTAAGTTTGCAGTTTCTACGTCAGCTATTACTGATGTCGGAATTCTGGCCGGTATCGAGGATATTATAGCCGTTGCCGAGCGAGAAGATCTTCCGTGTGTAATCAATGTCTCATGTGGTTCCTATCTTGGGCCCCATGATGGTACGGATCTCTTCAACCGATATCTTGAAGCACTCGAAGATCGGGCTATTATCTGTTTTTCAGCCGGTAATTATGGCCGCAGGGACCTATATTTCGATGTAACGCTTGAGAATGAGGAACGGGGTTGCACATGGTGTGACACCCAAAAGTGGAATGGTTTCAAAGTTGCCGGTTCATCAGATTTCTGGTCTGATACTGACGACCGTTTTGAATTTCAATATGCGGTCTACGACTGTGATGAGAAAAGATATGTTTATCTCTCGCCCTGGATGGGACGGGAGGACGAGGGTTTTGAATCAATCCGCTTTGATTCTATCCCTGAGCTAAAAGATCTGTTTGTTTCCGGTGGAGGAGCTATGCTTGCGTGGGGCGTGGATCCGTCCAACAATCGGTTTAATGTTTCGGTCGACTATAGCTCCGAGACAGAGGTAGCTCAGAAGGCCGGCCCATGGGCTCGCTATTTTACCGGTTTCAGACTGCGTTCCGCCGGGGAAAAAGTTCGTGTTCGTGCGTGGTCAGACGGTGTGTATTCCTATTTCCATACAAATGGAGT
>CAYVXC010000021.1:0-14154 GCA_964454925.1 uncultured Bacteroides sp. | reverse complement strand
GGTGAGTATTACTGGTTTGCGGAAGCGGGTACTTCGATGTCGTCGCCGATTGTTGCCGGGATAATAGCCTTGTGGAAGCAGTATTATCCTGACTTGTCAACCGAGCAGGCAAAAAAGATTTTGATAGAGTCGGCGAATCGTAATTTTATCGACATCGACGATCCGAGATGGGGTGGTGGCGCGGTCGATGCCGTTGCCGGTCTTCATCAATTGGTCGACTTAGTCAATTCGCTCGGTGTAAACGATGTTATAGCCGGGAAAGAATATGTTGAGTATTATACGCTTCAAGGATACCGGTTGAATTCGCTTGAAGGGATGAAAGGTAATATTGTAATTGCACGTTACCTTAACCCGGAGACCGGAAAATATCGAACGGAGAAAATACAGGTGCGTTAAGCTAACACTGAGAGGGTTGATCGATTTTTAACAAATCTTAGGAAATCGCTTCTTACTATTTCGCGATTTATTCGTAACTTTGACAATCAACATCAACAAATACTGACCCTCTATGAAAAATGTTGTAGTACGTTCCATTTCCGGTGCCGTATATGTGGCGCTGATAGTCGCTGCAATTTTATTCGGTTCATTCACTTTCTTTATTTTAACCGGAATATTTCTGATTCTTGGAATGATTGAGTATGAACAGATGGTTAAAGCCCGGAGCAATGGAACAGGCCCGTCACCGATAGCCGAGTTACTTGACGTGTTTTTGGCTTTTTTAATTTTGATCAGCTTAGGATCTGTGCCATTACCGTTTGGGTATTTAATATTTGTGATCAGTTTCTGCTTAGTTATATTGTTAAGTATTAGCAGATTCTTCGTCGCGGTTTTTGAATCGACGCCGAATGCTGTAACAACATTGGCTCAATCCTTACTCGGAGTTATTTATCTGGCGTTCCCTTTAGGAGCACTATTTATAATTTCTTTCTTGTATCTACCGGATGTAAAAGCCTATTTGCTTTTTACTTTTATCCTTATTTGGTTAAATGATACAGGAGCATTCCTCGTCGGTTCCAAGTTCGGGAAACGTCGGCTTTGTGAACGTCTCTCGCCTAAAAAATCTTGGGAAGGCTTCTGGGGCGGATTCACATTCTGCATTCTTGCCGGCTTGGTGTTTGCACTTTGGTTTGAATATCCCATCGTGTGGATGATAGTATATGGCGCGGTAGTCAGTGTATTTGCCACCGTCGGCGATCTGTTTGAATCGATGTTGAAACGTTCAGCAGGTGTTAAAGATTCCGGAAATCTCATCCCCGGCCATGGAGGGATCCTCGACCGTATCGACTCCCTTCTTTTTGTTGCCGTCCCGGCATTATTATTTGGAGTCATCCTCGAACATTACGTGATTTTTCATTAATATAGACTCGATCATGCTTAAACGATCCTTACTGTTTTCAACAGTTTCAATCATAGGCCTGTCGGCCGTCGCCGATGGCGAGCCGTCCCGCAACCTGACCGATGCTCTCGGTGTTCTTCGTGTCAATCAGGTCGGTTATCTGACTGATGATCTTAAAACCGCCGTATATCTCGGTGATATGGATGTCGCTGACTTAAACTTCGTTCTGTCGGGACCGAATGGTAAAATCGGAGTCGATAGCGTTAAGGTCACTTCTCCCTGGGCTCCGAAAAATTACGCAGCCCGAATATATTTCTCATCGCTTACGGAGCCGAGCGAATATACCCTGATAGCCGAAGGTATAGGCGGTGATATCGTCGATCGTAAGAAAGTTTATATCGGCGATGATGCATACTCGCGTTATGCTATTCATGAACAGCCGCTTCAGTATCTGCGTCAGCAGCGATGCGGGTATAATCCCACTCACGACGCAAAATGTCACCAGCACGACGGCCGACTTGTTTTGTCGGGGAAGGATGACGGACGCCATGTCGATGTTACCGGCGGATGGCACGATGCAAGCGATTATCTTCAGTATCTGACTACGTCGGCTAATACTGTCTATCAGCTTCTGTTCGCCTATCGTCAGAATCCGACCATCTGGGGCGACGCTTATGGCGCCGACGGTCGACCCGGGGCCAATGGAATCCCCGACATTCTCGACGAAGCGCGTTGGGGGCTCGAATGGATGGTGAAAATGAATCCGTCGGATGATCTTTTCCTAAATCAGATTGCCGATGACCGCGACCACCGTTTCGCCGGTGCTCCTCAGGACGATAATGTCGACTATGGATGGGGCGCAGGGAAAGACCGCGCGGTCTATCCTTGTTCCGCTCAGCCCTATGGCTTGGGTAAATATAAGAACGAATCGACCGGGCTTGCTTCGAGTGTGGGTAAATTCGCTTCTTCGTTCGGACTTGGTGCCGAGATTTTTAAGAACCTTGCTCCGGCGTTCAGTGCAGAGCTTGAACGTCGATCGGCGAATGCCTACAAAGTCGCTAAAGCTAATCCCGGCGCATGTCAGACGGCGCCGTGTATCTCCCCGTACTATTACGAAGAAGATAACTGGGCCGACGATATGGAACTGGCTGCCATGGTACGATATAATGCGACCGGGGATGGCTCGTATCTGATTGATGCTGTCGACTATCAACGTCTTGAACCTGTTACTCCGTGGATGGGCGCAGATTCAGCTCATCATTATCAGTGGTATCCGTTCCTTAATCTCGGTCATTATGAACTGGCCCGTGTAAATGACAAGCGGAAACAGGATGAAGCCATCAGAAACATGCGTTCGGGGCTTGCGCGGGTTGCTGACCGCGGTTCGGATAATGTGTTCCTAAACGGTATTCCCTTTATCTGGTGTTCCAACAATCTGGCTGTCGCCTTGGTAACCCAGGGTATGCTTTATCGTGAACTGACCGGAGACGATTCTTTCCTTGAAACCGAGACGGCTGTCCGTGACTGGCTTTTCGGCTTGAATCCGTGGGATCAGATAATGATAATTCTTCCCGAAGAAATAGGGTGCTCGCCTAAAGATCCTCATTCGGCAATGTCGGATATGACGATTGACGGTCAACCCGGAGTCCGGACTCTCTACGGAGGTCTTGTTGATGGTCCGATCTATACCGACAAATTCAATTCTCTCTGGGGTGTTCACCTGAGAAATAACGATCCTTATTCCGACCTCCAGAACCCTCTCGTGGTTTATCACGACGATTACAGCGATTATTCGACAAACGAGCCTACCATGGACGGAACCGCTTCGCTCACATTTATGTTGGGTGAACTGTCCAAGAAGGGACAGAAAAAGTGAATAAAGTTCGTAATTTCTTGAACTTTATTTGTTCCGGGAATGTCTCTATATTAGAAGAAAATTACTCACACCTTAAATTATACTAACATAAATGGACAATCAAGATCTTTTAAAGGAAGTGACCGCGAAAGCTCAGGTTTGGCTGGGTGACGGTTACAACGACGAAACACGTGCGGCAGTCAAAGCGATGCTTGAAGCCGATGATAAGACTGAACTTATCGAATCGTTCTATAAAGACCTCGAATTTGGAACCGGCGGTCTGCGCGGAATCATGGGTGCCGGTTCAAACCGTATGAATATCTATACAGTCGGCGCTGCTACACAAGGTCTCGCCAACTATCTCAAGGAAGCATTTGCTGATCTGCCTCAGATCAGTGTTGTTGTCGGTCACGATGTCCGCAATAATTCACGTCTTTTTGCCGAAGTCGTAGCCGATATTTTCTCGGCCAACGGTATCAAGGTCTATCTTTTTGAAGACTTCCGTCCGACCCCCGAACTTTCGTTCGCTATTCGTCATCTCGGATGCCAGAGCGGTGTAAATATCACTGCATCCCACAATCCGAAAGAATACAACGGTTATAAGGCATATTGGGCTGACGGAGCTCAGGTCCTTGCTCCTCACGATGTAAATATTATTGATCACGTCAATAAAATCAAGAGTGTAAAAGACATCAAGTTCGAAGGCAATAAGGATCTTATCGAAATCATCGGTGACAAACTTGACAAAGATTTCCTGGCTGCTGTCAAAGGTCTTTCGCTTGATCCCGAAGTTATCAAACGCCACGCCGATCTCAAAATCGTATATACTCCTATTCACGGAACCGGTGTAAAGCTGATTCCGGAATCGCTCAAAAATTATGGATTCACTAATATTATCCATGTACCCGAGCAGGACGTTCCGTCCGGCGATTTCCCGACGGTAGCATCTCCTAATCCCGAAGTTCCTTCGGCCATGGCTATGGCAATCGCAAAGGCGAAAGAAACCGATGCAGATGTTATTTTCGCCAGTGACCCCGATGCAGACCGTATCGGCTGTGTAGCTCGCGATACCAACGGTGAGTACGTAATGATCAACGGTAATCAGATTGTTATGATTTTGCTCAACTATCTCATGGTCCGTAACCGTGAGATGGGTCGTCTGACCGGTAATGAATATATCGTTAAGACCATCGTTACCACCGAAACCATCAAAGCGATCGCCGAAAACCAGAACATCAAGATGTATGACTGTTACACCGGTTTTAAATGGATTGCCGATGTTATCCGTCAGAACGAAGAGACCGCACGCTATCTTGGTGGCGGTGAAGAATCGTATGGCTTCCTGGCTGAAACGTTTGCCCGCGATAAAGATTCGGTATCGGCTATTAGCCTCATGGCCGAGATCGCCGCTTGGGCCCGTGACCGCGGAATGACCTATATGGATATGCTGAAAGATATCTATATCAAAAATGGTTATAGCCTCGAAGCCGGTATTTCAGTTGTACGCCCCGGTAAAACCGGTGCTGACGAAATCCGTCAGATGATGATCAATTTCCGCGAAAATCCGCCTAAAACTGTTGACGGCAGCGAAGTTGTCATGATTAAGGATTATGCTGACCTTAATATGACAGAGGTTAAAACAGGCAAGATCGTGAAGATGGACTTCCCCGCCACTTCAAATGTTCTCCAGTATTTTACTGAAGATGGAACGAAGGTATCTGTACGTCCTTCGGGAACAGAGCCTAAGATCAAATTCTATATTGAAGTCAAGGGTAAACTTGAAAAGGCTGAAGATTACGATGCTGTAAAAGCCGAAGCCGAAGCTAAGATTGAAAGAGTTAAGAAAGACTTCGGAATCTAACTTTCCCCGATAATTATAAACCGGGCCCGACGTTTGATACGTCCGGTCCGGTTTATACTTTCTATACGGTAGAACTCAGAAGAATTTGTAGCTTATCGAGACACTGATGACGGGATATACTTTGAACGCTTTCAATACGTCAACATAATCGCCGGGTTTACCTTTGATATTTTTGACTTCTTTACAAAGATTCACGCCGTCGTGAGCAATAAGCGATGGTGTTCCTCCCCACATCATGACTCCGCAGTCAACATCGAGTTTCCAACGATTGTTCTTGTCGAGATCGCCTGTGTAACCGAGTCCTGCATAGGGTTTGAACCGGTTTACAAATGCATTGACCTTGACCATACCGTCTTTGTCGGGCTGAAGCATGTAGGGAGTACCGTCGAGATAGTCGCCGATGTGGATACCCATATAGCCTTCGTCAGCAAGTTCCTCCCTGATATCGTCAATCATAAAAGGATCAATGTAGACGTCTCCGAAAATCGGTTTATCAATCGCGTCATCGCTCATTATGAAGTCATAGAAGTGATTGTAGATGTTTACGGCTAACAGTGAAGGCATCTCGCCCATGGTATTTACCGCTTTTGCTATCCGGTTTGACCCGGCATAGAAACCGGCGGTTACGCGCCAACCTTTATCGGTCCAGGGGTAAACGTCAACAAGGAATTTGAAATTGGTCATTGACGGTTTCCCCTCGATTTCAACCCTGTCATCGACTTCAAAACCGGTCAGTTTCTTCATGTAACGCTGCATTTTCTCAAAGTTGCCGGCATTAATACCTCCTTCATCCGTATAGCTCTGGAGGCTGAATGACATCGGAACCGAAAAGTGGGGAGTAAAGTCGACTCCGGCACGTATTCTGACGTGATCGCCGACATTTGTCGCTACGCTTAACCCGAGACCTGTACTACCGACATTGATTCCTGCTTCGAGGTGATTGAAAAACTTTCTCGAAGAAGTCACCGGGGTAGGGGTTACTGTTTTAGTTGCCGGTGTTGAAGCTATATTATTATATAATGTGTCACCGGTGATTATAGATATCTTTTTATGACTGTCATCGGAATTCGTATAAGTCGGACGTTCTATTGCTTCAGAAACAGGCACTGAGAAAGCAAACAGGCCTAATATGACAGCAGTTTGAAATTTTTTGGGAAGAAAAATGGACATGATAATGATTGACTTTAAAGAACGGTGTGACAAAGGTAATAAAAAAAATTGGGGATTATGATATTTTTGGGCGTGTAAAAATTTTTTGCATTAAAATTTGTATAATTTCAGATAAAACCACTATCTTTGTGACTTGAAAAAGTGGTCCCGGACCATCCGAGACTATGAACGTTTCTATTATTAAGGCTCTCATCCTATTGCATATTAGATTATTATGCTTAAAGATGCTTGTTTTAGAGCGCCGGTTCAGGTGCAATCTTTGTCCTTTAATGCTGCCACAGGTGGCGTTAATTTGTGGTGTATTTACACGACAGAGTGAAATTTGAATTCAAAAATATTAAAATAAAATCTTTTAATAATCACAAAAACCAATTAACAGAAATGAAGAAGAAGTTTATCGTAGGTACGCTCCTCGCTGCCAGTCTGCTTGGTTGCGGTACCTTCACTTCGTGCAAGGACAACAATGAAGACTTCCAGATTGAGGTTACTCAGGAGTTCACTTCGCTGAAGTCTACAATTGAAAAGCTTCAGTCACAACTTGCACTGCTTGCCGGCTGTCCTGAGAAATGCCAGGAAAAGATTGATGCTTTGAAACTGCTCATGGAACAAAAGGACCAAGAGCTTGAAGGTAAATTGCGCGACCTTAACGATGCTCTTGCCGGTAAAGCTGACCAGAGCACTGTCGATGGTCTTACAACCACGGTCAACAAACTCAAGTCTGATGTGGAAAATCTTCAGAATGAATTGAGAGATCTTTCAAATAAGATTGAAAGCTTATGTCTTCTCAAATCAACCTTTGAATCTTTCCAAAATGATGTAAATGGAAAACTCGGAGGAATCCTGGATCGACTTGATGCTCTCGAAGGCAAAGAAGGTTGCACATGTCCGTCCGTTGATGAACTCAAGAAACTGCTCGAAGATACCTTTGTTCTGAGGAGCGAAATCGAAGGTCTCTTTGGACCGGATGGTACCCTCGCCGGTCTTCAGAATCAGATTAACGCTATCAATGCAACACTTGCTACTCTTCCCGGTTTTGAAGATCTTAAGAAAATCGAGGACAAGATTGAAGCGCTCAGAACTGAATTTGGTAGTGAGATTAATGGTATCAATGAATCCATTGGTGGCATTAATACAACGATTTTAACTATCCAGGCAGAAATCGCTGATCTTGCCACTATTCGTCAAGATATCAAAGATCTTAAGGCTGCAGTTGCTAAAATCGCGGTTCTCGAAGGTGAAATTACGAGACTTGAAAATCTAATCAACGCTAATAAAACAGAGCTCGACGGTAAAATCAACGGTCTGGATACTAAAATCTCAGGATTGGATACTAAACTCCAGAATGAAATCGCCGACGTTTATTCAAAAATCGCTACTGAAATTTCAGGTGTTAAAACCGAAATCAAGGCAATTGACGATAAACTCACGTTGGTCCAAGGCCAAGTCAACACAAACACCACGAATATAGCCACAAATACAGCGAATATCAATGCCTTATTGACTTCAGTCGGTGAACTTGAAAAATGGTTCGAAGGTATCGGTATCAGTGTTAAAGAGTTTCAGGATTACGTTAAACAGGGTAAGTTCGTTAAGGACAACCATGACGCTCTCGAGGCTCTCGTAAAATTGATCAACGACGGTACTATCAAAGGCGAAGCTCTCAAAGCTCTTAACGAAGTTTACAAGAACCTGTCAGGTATCAACGATATGTACACAACCATCTTCGAAGGCGCTCAGGCTCCCGAAGAAGGCTGGTGGAAATATGACGAGGTAATTAAGGCAATCAAGGCAAATTCTGCAGCTATTAAACAGCTTCAGGAAGATCAGGAAAAAATTCTCGGTCGTCTCAATGACATGGTGACCAGCCTCGTTCTTCAGGCAGCCAACAATCCCGTCTTCGGTGGTTTCAACACTCCTTTCGGAATCAACTCGATGGTTCTCATGACCCAATATGGTAATCTTACCACGTCTCTCGAAGAATTCCCGATCTCGGGTGTAGGTGCTGAATGTAACGGCAACGATAATATTGACTGGAGCGTAGTTACCAACCCCTATAAACTGACCAGTCAGGTTCTTGTTGACACTGACGAAAAGGGTGATGCCAAACTCGGTGACTTCTGGTTCACTGTCAACCCCGGTACTGTCAATACCCTTGACATGAATGGTTTCGCTCTCGTCAACAGCGTCGAAGAAACCAACGGTGTCAAACTAAGCAACATTACAAAAGACGACGAAACAGTTCTTACCTTCGGTGTAACTTCACGTGCAGCCGGTAACGGCAATGGTCTTTACAAAGCCAACGTTACTATTGATCCGATGGAACTCTACAAGATCAAGGTAAACATCCAGGATGGTCTCGCCCAGACCCTCAAAAACGCGGTCAAGAACCACACAGCTTCTGATATGGCCGCAATGGTTCGTGCCGTGTATCAGCAGCTCCACAATATCTGTCAGGCTAACGCCCTCCGTTACACTTACGAAGCTTACACTTCCAAGAATGCCGACGGCACTTGGAACAAGAGCGCTCAGAAAGTTTACTCTAACTATGGTGTAGCCGCTACAGCTTACAAACCCCTCTCGTTCGCTACTCTGAAAGGTACCTCGATCGATCGTCGCGTTCCTACCTTCAGCCCCATCGAAATCAGCAAAGACCGTGTGAACCTCGATCTCGGTAACTTTACCATCAACAGCTCGAACTTCAACCTCAATCTCAAATTTGGTGAACCCACATTTGATAAGTTTGGTGAACTCATCGTACATACAACAGTTACCCTTTATGACAAGAATGGTGATCCTGTAACCGGAGAAGTCGATATTAAGATTACCGATCAGGCAAATGATATTTTGAAGGAAGTCCAAGATGCGATACACAAATGGCTTAATGAAGGCGGAACACTCGACTACCGTATCGACAAAGCTGTATGGCAGGCTCTCTTCAACGGTACTTCCGATGCAAATCCCAAATATCCTTACGATCCCAGCCTTCCCAAAGGTGTAATTGTTGACCTCAAGGAACAGTTTGAGGACATGACCGGTAAGATCCAGGATAAGCTCTACGATCTCGTTGACGAAATCAACAAGGATTATCTCGGAAAGGTTAACAGCCTCATCAGCAAATACAACACTGTTGCTGAACGTATCAACAACTTCCTCGCTGATCCCAACCACTACCTCCAGGCAACAATGCTCTACCGCAAAGCCGGTAAATTTGCTCTGAACGGCAAACACATGCCTGACGTTGAACTTCCCTTCGGTATCCTCAGTACCAACCCCAAACAGCCCACTCAGTTCCGTGGCGACGGTGAAGCTATCGCTCTCTGGGCTACTACCTACAACTTCGAAGTTCTCTGTCCGACCTTCAAGAAAGTTGTTGCTGTAACCAGTGTAAAAGATGCAACAGGCGCTGAACGCAACGACCTCAAGGCTGCTGCAAACAAAAACCTCTGTCAGATACTTGATGGCGACCGCACCCGTGTAGCTCTTGATATCACCGGCGCTAAGAACGGTGTCTTCACCTACGAAATCGCTTACCAGGCTCTCGACTACTCGGGCTTCACCTCGACTGTTAAGTGCTACATCCAGGTTGTCCGCTAATTCAATTACAGGTTCAAACTTATAGAAAACAGAATCTATGAAAATAAATAAGTTAATACTTTCAGCTGCTATTGCTCTTGGAGGTGTCTTTACGGCAACCGCTCAGCAGGCAACTGTCGAGGAATCTGTCTTCCAGCCCCATTGGTACATCATGGGACAAGTTGGTGGTCAGGAGACCCTTGGTGAAACTTCGTTCGGCCGTCTGGCTGCATTCAACGCTCAGATCGGTGTCGGTTATCGTTTCAACTCTGTTCTCGGTGCCCGTTTGATCTTTAACGGTTATACCTCTAAAGGTTCGGTCACAGTGTTCAACAATCGTTCGGACTGGAAATGGAACTACATTGCTCCTACAGCCAATTTGACTGTTGACCTTACCAACCTCATCGGCGGTTTTAACCCCGACCGTCTGGTTAGTGCAGGTATTTTCGGTGGTGTCGGAGCTAACATTGCTTGGAACAATAAAGAAGCTAACGATGTTAACAAGGCTCTCCAACAGCTGTCTACACCTCCTGCTACCGCAAACATGCTCCAGCTCGTATGGGACGGCACAAAAGCCCGTTTCCTCGGCCAGTTCGGTGCGTTCTGTGATTTCAACGTTACCAACAACCTCAAAATTGGTATCGAACTTCAGGCTAATGTTCTTCCCGACGGTTACAACTCGAAAAAGGCATATAACGCCGACTGGTACTTCAACGGCCTCGTCGGTGTGAAATATGCTTTCGGAACAACCTCGCGCAAAGTGACAAAAGCTGTTCCCGTTGTTAGAGAAACCGAAGCTGAAGCTCAGGTTATCGAAAAGATCGTCGAAGTTCCTGTTGAAAAGATCGTTATCAAGGAAGTCATCAAAGAAGTACCCGCTCCTCTTACCCGCGATGTATTCTTCAAGATCTCAACCTACAAGATCACCAAGGACGAAATGTACAAAGTGGCCGAAGTCGCTCGTTACATGAAGAACAATCCTTCGACAAAGGTTACCATCACCGGTTATGCCGACAAGGGTACCGGTACAATGGCAATCAACCTCCGCCTCTCGGCTCAGCGTGCTGAAATCGTTAAGAACGCTCTCGTAAAGGACTACGGAATCGATGAATCCCGCATCCTCGTTAAGAGCATGGGCGAAACAGAAGATCAGCCTTATTCTACTCCCGCAATGAACCGCGTAGCTATCTGCGTAGTCGAATAATTGCCTGAGTGCATAAACAATAAAAGCGGCCTTGCCTCGATTAGAGGTAAGGCCGTTTTTTTAGGATAGGGAGCTAAACGGTTTGTATTTAAAAGTGTCTAAAAATTGTCCCTTTTTGTTGATTTCGAGGTAATCAGCTTTCCCGAATTTGGCAGAATGTATTTTTTTTTGTACTTTTGTTGTCTAATTCAATATTTTAGGTATATTACTCATCTCTCTATGAAAAAAACAGGTATTGCATTGCTCGCAGGCATGGTTGCTTTGGGAGCATCTGCAAAATTAAACGGCGATGGATACTATCGCGTTAAAAATTTTAAAACAGACCGTTATATTTACGTTCTCGATGATAAAGGTCAACTTAACTTCCAGGCAACTACAGCAGAATTAGGAGCGATCGAGCTTTGGAAAGGTTATGAGAAAGCGATCACCGACCCCGCTACTATCGTATATGTCAAAGATCTGACCGGTAAAAATCAGGATTTTGATCTTCAGGCACAAGGTACGGGCGTACAGGCTATCATTGACTATCCCGTGAGCATCCGCCTTGCTGACTCAAAGAACAACGCCTACAGCATCTTTGGCAGAAACAGTGGAGTTTCTCGTTACATCGGTGACGGAACGACGTCAACAGCAGACCGAGGTTATGTCAGTTCGCTTGAAAATGGTGAATACTATCGTTGGTATATAGACCCCGTTACTACTGATGATTCAAACTATTTCGGTGTTGACGCTACTTTGTCAGATGGTACAACCAACTATGCGCCTTTCTTTGCGGTGTTCCCGTTCTCGTTCCACTCGGAAGGTATGAAGGCTTATATTGTGTATGACGTTTCAGATGGGAAAGCCCATATCAAGGAAGTAACCGGTACAGTCCCCGGAGCGACTCCCGTTATCATTGCATCAAAGTCATCAGCACATAAGGACAACCGTCTGAATATCGGTGGCACCGGAACCACCGTTTCCGGGAATCTTCTGAAAGGTGTCTATTTCAACAACTCGAGTCTTTTACACAAGAATCAGGTTCCGTATGATAAAAACACCATGCGCCTGATGGGTAAGCTTTCGGATGGCTCGATTGGCTTTATGACAGCCAACGTCGAATTTATTCCGAGAAACCAGGCGTATCTGGTTGTGCCGGCGGGTTCTCCTGCTGAACTTCCCATTACCACGGAAGCTCCGGCGGTAAAAGTTTCGGGTATTACACTCAGCAAAACGAGCCTCTCTCTCCGTATCGGTGAGTCGGAAACGCTCTCGGCAACAGTTTTGCCTGCAAATGCGAACAACCGTACAGTAACCTGGACTTCTGACAAACCCGAGATTGTGTCGGTGGATGCTAATGGCAAAATTTCTGCCCTTGCTCTCGGGAGCGCCACAATTACAGTAACTGCAAATGATGGCAGTGGCGTTAAAGCATCTTGTTATGTCTTTGTATCCAATCCCCTGGCGACAAGCATTACTCTCGACAAAGAGCAGGCCTCTGTCCGGGTACGCAAATCAATTAAACTCAACGCAACGATCGCTCCGGGCAATGCTGTCCAGACGGTCAAATGGAGCTCGGCCGCTGACAATATCGCGACTGTTGATAGCGAAGGTAATGTCTATGGAGTAAGTCCCGGAAAGGTTGCCATTATCGCAGCTGTGACCGATGAAACACGGCTCTATACGATATGTGTTGTTACTGTTGAACCCGCTTTGGCCGAATCTATCGCGCTCGATAAGCAAAATCTCACTTTGGCGGTCAGAGAGACTCAGACCCTGACGGCAACCGTTCTTCCCGACTATGCAGGAAACCGTACAGTCACATGGCAGTCATCTGCAAATGGTGTCGTAACAGTTAACAATGAAGGTCTTTTAACGGCCGTCGCTCCCGGTACGGCTATAATCACGGCCACAACCACTGACGGCTCAAATCTGACGGCTTCGTGCAATGTCACTGTTAAACCCGCTTTGGTCGAATCGGTTACTCTTGACATTCACGACCTGAGACTGACGGTCGGCGAATCGGAGACTCTTAAAGCTACCGTCCTTCCGGATTATGCCGGCAACCACAATGTAACTTGGCAGTCTTCAGCTCCGGCTATTGCAACTGTTGACAATGAAGGTCGTGTAACGGCTGTTGCAGAAGGCACAGCGATTATCACCGCCACTGCTGCTGACGGATCGGGTTTCTCCGATGTATGTAATGTAACTGTCGAAAAAATCCGTGCGACCTCAATTTCAATTGTCCCCGAATCAATTAACTTTAATCAAGGTGAAAACTATCAACTGACTGTCACAATCCTTCCTGCCGAAGCTGCAGCCGAAGTCGTTTGGCTGAGTCAGAATGAAGAAATCGCAACTGTTGACAAAACAGGTAAAGTTACCGGTATCGGCATTGGAAAAACCGTTATTTCTGCTACCACAACCGACGGAAGCAATCTGACCGCTGTTTGTGAAGTGATTATCAATGATCCGAATGCCGTTGAGAGCGTAACAAACAATTCTTTTGGAATTAGTGTTGAAAATGGTTCCGAAATTGTTATTACCTGTCCTGATGAAGATTCGATTGTTTGTGTAATCAATACAACAGGCCAGAAAGTTTATTGCGGAAAAGACAAACGCATTTCAGGTCTCAGACACGGCATCTATATCGTCACCGTCAACGGAATCGCTGTCAAAGTAACAGTGAAATAAAACTCAAATAATTAACGTTAGTCAGATATAAGGAATATACACGTTAATAATAAAACGATCAACCATTTAGCATAGAACTAAGTGGCTGATCGTTTAACTTTTAATATTGTAAATACTTATATTAAATTCACGTCATTTACTTACTAATTCTTAAAAGTGTAACATGTTAAAATTGAATTGTTAAAAATGTTAATTACGAATAAAAGGTTGGTTTTTAGTAATATATTTGAAAATATAATCTAACTGTTTCTATTTGATTTCATCAATAGCGATTATTCCGTGCATGACTGCATATAATGTAATCGAAGAAGACGAATGAAGGTTAAGTTTTGAACTTATATTGCGGCGATGTGTAGTGACAGTATGAATTGACAGGAATAATTTTTCTGCGATTTCTTTATTAGACAGTCCAAGAGCTATTGATTGTACAATCTCGCGTTCGCGCGGAGTGAGAATAATATCGCCGTGTTCGTCAAGATTGT
>CAYVXC010000020.1:0-20320 GCA_964454925.1 uncultured Bacteroides sp. | reverse complement strand
CGGGTTATATATTCGTGGTCGCGGAGAGAGGCGGTTTCGCGGGCCGAGTGCATGGCCCACATGGCAGCTCCCATATCGACTCCACGAAGCGGAATCTGACTGGTCAGGATATTACCGAGTGTTGATCCGCCGGCGACATCGCTGTGGTTAACAAAATACTGAACCGGAACCCCGGCACGTCGACAGATCTCGGCATAAACGGCGGCTGACTCAGCATCTGTCATATATTTGCAATTTGCATTTATCTTAATGACAGGCCCGTTTCCGAGAACAGGGTGATTCGTAGGATCTTGCTTTTCAACATAGTTGGGATGGACACCGTGGGCATTGTCGGCGCTAATCATGAACGAGGCGGCGATCGCGCGCATGTAGTCTTCTTCGGTTCCCTTGCAGGCAAGATTAATTCGGCGCAGGATATATTCAAGAATTGGCGAACCGGCACCTTGTTTGGTCCCGGAACCGGTCTCTTCGTTATCGAAGATAGCCATAACTTTCACATCACCGCAGTCATTGGCGACTTCCGATGAAGAAATAAGAGCCGTCATGGCAGCGTGGGCCATCGAAAGGTCATCGAGTCTCCCCGAAGTAATAAAATCATCGAAAGCACCGACGGTCAAAGCGCGTGTCGTATCATAGAGCGAGAGATCGAAGTCAAGGACAGTTCCTTCGTCGACTCCCAGTTCTTTTGCGACAAGCCTTTTCAGCCAACCTTTGGCTTCCTGGTTTTCCGGCAGGCGGCCGACAACCGGAAGCATGTCTTTCTGACGCGACAAGGGGTTTCCGTCGTTGACAGAACGATTGTAATGGATAGCAAGATGGGGTATCGTCAAAAGAGGACGTTCGAATTTGACAAGTCGTGAAGCAGGCCGGAGCGGATTATCACTTCTCAAAATTACACGCCCCGCGAGTGAGAGGGGACGGTCAAACCACGTATAGAGAATCGGTCCGCCATAGACCTCGGTGTTCAGTTTCAACATGCGTCCGTCAGAAAGAATCTCCGCATTGGGTTTTACCCTGAATCCGGGAGAATCACTGTGGGCCGAGATAATCCGGTATGAACGCGGCGGTGTCGGGACGAGCGACTGCTCGGGAGAGATGAACGCAAAAATAGCGCTTCCGTTCTGAATCACATAATATCCACGGTTGCCTTCGAGTTTCCAGGCGTCGCGCAACTCAAGCCGCCGGAATCCGTTTTTTTCGAGTTCCTTTGCAATCGTGTCGACCGCCCAGAAGTTGACAACCGAGCGGTCCATAAAATCTTGGAGTGATATTATTTTGTTCATATCTCTTTATTTCTTTATTGATGGGATTATCTGAACTTGACGGCGTTAACAGCGCGAAGCACGTTGGTGAGTGTCTGGCTCCAGTATTCGGCAAACGATTCTCTGACGGTCGAAAGGGCTTCTGCAATCAATTCGGTCGGAACTTCGCGGACCGATTCAAGAAAATCATAAAAGACCTGATAGAGGTCGGCGAGCCCTTCGGCTATACTTGCGCCAATAGGTGTATCGCTGTATTTCATGTCTTCCTCAAACACTTCGAGGTAGGTGTCATCTTCTCCAAGCAATCGGGCGATGTCGTCGCGGACGCGATCATAGTCCTCTTCGCGAAGTGACTGCCCAATCTCATAGTCCGACGGCCCGAAAGCTTCAACCGGGAGATCGTTGGCTGAAATATATAGTCGGGGCAACAGGCGAACCATGGAATCAATGAAATCAGACACTTCGGTCTCGCCGGCATTTTCGAGTGCCGAACAATATTCGTTTACAAGAGCAATAAAAGCAAGGCTGTTGTTAGGCAGTTGTTCAGACATGATACTCAGTTTGTTAACGAGGTAAATATAAGCGATTATCTACAATATACTTGTAGACGCCTTCCGGCAGAAAGAAGCTGACGTCGCGGTTGCGCGAAATGGCCGAGCGAATAAAGGTTGACGACAGGTCGATCACCGGTGCTTTTATAATCTCCATTCCGTCGGTGTGTCCCTCGGGAATAGGATAACCGGGACGCGGATAAACCATGACTCCGAATTCTTCAAGAATCCGATCGGAATCTTTCCATTTATCGAAGACGGCCCAGTTGTCGCTGCCGATAATAATCTTGAATTTTTTCGCGGGATAGCGTTTCGCCAACAACTCGAGAGTCGAGATTGTATAAGACGGACGGGGCATCGAGAGCTCGATGTCACATGTCTCGATGTTTTTCGCTCCACGCGTTGACATGTTCAACATTGCGAGCCGCTTCATATCGGGCATCAGATCTCGCTGATCTTTCAGAGGATTAGCGGGTGAAAGTGTCAGCCAGACTTTATCGACATAACCCCATTGCACGACATACTGCGCGATAATGAGGTGACCTATATGGACGGGATTGAAAGATCCGCCGAGAATTCCTATCGTTTCTTCAAGAGCCATTAAAATTTTAAGATTTTCTGTCGGTATCCCGGTTTGATTCCGAGATTACAGCAGGTGTGTTTTATGAGTTTAGGAAATCGTGAATCAGTTTTTCGGTTGAAGCAACCGCTTCATCGAGATCATCATTGACGATGCGGTAGTCGAGCTGGTCGGCAAACGATATTTCATATTCTGCCTTTCCGACAC
Source organism: uncultured Bacteroides sp. (assembly GCA_964454925.1). Taxonomy (GTDB): domain Bacteria; phylum Bacteroidota; class Bacteroidia; order Bacteroidales; family Muribaculaceae; genus CAG-873. The sequence continues at coordinate 17,720 of CAYVXC010000020.1, read as the reverse complement.
GTTCGTCAATAATTTTCGGTTCGTCGGTTCCGCGCGCTATGAGACGTTTTTTAAGTTCCTCGATCGACGGGGGCAGGATGAACAGAGTCAGCGCACGGTCACCGAACAATTTCTTGACATTCATCGCACCTTTCACGTCGATGTCGAGTATTATATCCTTGCCGTTGTCGATAGCACGCTGAACTTCCTTTTTGAGAGTACCATAATATCGACCGGGATAGACTTCCTCCCATTCGATAAACTCACCATCGGCGATAGCTTCGCGAAACTCGGGAGTGGACATGAAATGATAGTGGACTCCGTCTTCTTCACCTTCGCGCGGCGCACGATTGGTAGCCGAGACCGAGAACTGGAGCGGAGTGTCGCCCTTATCAAGAATCGTATTGATGATAGTTGACTTGCCACATCCCGAGGGAGCCGAGATGACGAATATTTTTCCTTGACGCTTATTTTCCATAAGATTGATGCGGGAAATAATTTTTCAGTATGTTAGATTTACATCACGTTGAGAACCTGTTCCTTGATCTGTTCGAGTTCATCTTTCATCATCACTACGATTTTCTGCATTTCCGCATGATTGCTTTTTGAACCGAGAGTGTTGATTTCGCGACCCATTTCCTGAGCGATGAATCCGAGCTTTTTACCCTGACCGGGATGAGGAAGATCGACCGTTTCAATGAAATAGTCGAGATGCTGGGTGAGCCGCTGTTTTTCTTCGTTTACATCGAGTTTTTCTATGTAAAAGATCATCTCCTGCTCGAGTCGTCCTTTATCATACTCCACAGCCGCGACCTTGGACAGTCCGTCAGCGAGACGGGCTTTTATCCGTTCGATACGTTCGGTCTCATATTTGGGTATGTCAGCGAGCAGCTTCCTGATTTTATCAATCCTGACTTTAAAAAATTCCTCAAGCTTGACTCCTTCGGTCCGGCGATACTCCATCAGCTGCTTGAGAGCGGCCGCGAGGATATCCAAAACGGTCTGGCGGATTTCGTCGGCAGACTCATTTTCAGTGTCATCGACGGTGGTAATGACATCGGGGAACCGGGTCAGTAAAGTGTACCAGTCGGCAGGCAACGGAAGTCCGACCTGGGCCGATGCTTCTTCAATCTGACGTTTGTAGGCTCCGAGCGCATCGACATTGAGTCGCGTAGAAACAGCTTCTCCCGTATTTTCAAGAATAACCGAGACATCCACTTTACCTCGTTCGACAACCGGACCAACCGTATTCCGGACAACCGGTTCGAGCGATCTTAATGATGACGGCATCCTGCAATTCAAATCAAGCTGCTTCGAATTGAGCGATTTAAGTTCTACGGTTATTTTTTTATTAGGAACAAGGGCCGACGCAGACCCGAATCCTGTCATTGATAGAAGCATCGTTGGCTTATTTTAAAATTTGACTCAAAAATAGCATCCCGTTCGTCTCTGTCACAGTATTTTCACATGGTAAAACGGACAACGATCGTTCAGGATGAGCAAAGTTAGCCATTTTTACAGGAAAAACCAACTAAATCGCCGATTATTTATGAAACAAATTTTAACGACTGTCACTCTTCTTCAATCAAATCGTCATACTTTTGATACAGGAAATCGTTGTAAGGAAAGCGTGTAAGGTGGATTTCTTTTGCTTTTTCGTACAATTTGGCCTTTAGTTCATCAATGTTTTCATTTTTGCGAGCCGAGATAAAGACAGCTTCGTCTCCCGTTTTGGCCATCCATGTTTCCTTCAGCTGGGCAAGAGGAATGTTTTCTCTTGTCTCAGGGGTCAGGTCATCCTCGTCTTTGGGCGTGTACTTGTAAGCATCGATTTTGTTGAACACCATGATGGTCGGTTTGTCCGCACCTCCACAAACTTCTTTCAGAGTCTTGTTGACAACATCAATCTGTTCCTCGAAATTGGGGTGACTGATATCTACGACGTGAAGCAGAATATCGGCTTCCCTGACTTCGTCGAGTGTCGATTTGAACGAATCGACTAGATTTGTAGGCAGTTTTCTGATAAAGCCGACCGTATCGGTCAATAGTATCGGAAGATTATCGATCGTAATTTTTCTTACAGTCGTGTCAAGGGTGGCAAAAAGTTTGTTTTCGGCAAACACTTCACTTTTGGCCAACAGGTTCATCAGGGTCGATTTGCCGACGTTGGTATAACCGACGAGAGCGACACGAGTCAGTTTCCCGCGGTTCTTTCGCTGAATCGCTTTCTGTTTATCGATCGCTTTCAGTTCTTCTTTCAGACGTGCAATCTTGTCGAGAATTATACGGCGGTCGGTTTCAATCTGAGTTTCACCCGGGCCACGCATACCGATACCACCGCGCTGACGCTCAAGGTGAGTCCACAGGCGCGTCAGACGCGGAAGCAGATACTGATACTGGGCGAGCTCGACCTGAGTCTTTGCGTTAGCAGTCTGGGCGCGACGAGCAAAGATGTCAAGAATCAGACTGGTCCGGTCGAGAATCTTGACCTGAAGCTCACGTTCGATATTTGACACTTGCTTGGTCGTAAGATCATCATCGAAGATGACCATGCCTATTTCATTATCTTCGACAAATTTCTTGATTTCTTCAAGTTTGCCCTTTCCGACAAAAGTACGGGTGTTGGGATAGTCGAGACGCTGAAGAAAAGTCTTGACAGTCACCGCCCCTGCCGTATCGGCCAAAAAAGCCAGTTCGGCAAGATATTCGTTCGCCTTGAGTTCATTCTGAGTCGGGGTGATTAAACCGACGAGAACCGCGCGTTCTGATGTTTCGTTTGAAATTACTAAGTCTTTCATTGTTCTGGTCTGTAGATTAGGACTGCGGGATTCGATTCCATTATGGCGCGGGCCGTTTCCATTATGTCCTTCGTTGTCAGTGAGAGATAACGTTTCAGCTGGCTACCCGGCGTTTCATTATGCATTTCAGCCATGGCAATAGTCTGGGCCCGCGAAATATAGTCCATATTAGACATAACGAACATCGAGGCCTGACGGTTCTTCAATCGTTGAAGTTCGTGGTCAGAGATCGGACCGGACATCAACGCGCCGGCCTCGGAACGGAGAGTCTCGATCGCAAGATTGATATCCGTGGATTCACTTTTGAGCCGGCCGTTCAACATCAACATGCCACGATGTTCCGAGCCTATGATGGAAGCATCGGCTTCAGTAAACAGGCTGTCAGGGTTCATGACAAGGTTTCGGTAAAAATGAGACGCCCTGCCCGCACCAAGAATATCGGTGATCGCATCCGCAGCCGTGTAACGCATCGTTCCGTATCCATCCATAAGCCACGCAACAGTGACGGCGGTAGCCGGGACGGCTCCCGACATCTCTACCGGCGGAGCAGCGATAAGATCAGCAACCGGCGGCAGATTTCTCGGGACCACGGGACGGGTCGGAATCTCGCCGAACCATTTGTTCGCCAGTTCGAGAGCGCGCTCGAACGGAATGTTTCCACTGACAGCCAGAACAGCATTGGCCGGCGAATAGTTTCTTGTCCACCAGTCAATGACATCCTGTCGGGTCACACGCTCCAGATGCTCGAAGTTCTTCCCGATGACAGGCCATGAATATGGATGACAAGACGGACCATAGACAGCTTCTCTCAGACGGTGAGCCATATCACCGTATGGCCGGTTAAGACACTGTTGCTTAAACTCCTCAATGACGACCGATCGCTGAATGTCCAGTGCCTCTTCCGACACCGAAGGTTGAAGCATACGGTCACTTTCAAGATAGAACAGCGTCTCAACATTATGAGCCGGGGCAACTTCATAGAAATTTGTGAAATCGTTACCGGTCCAGGCATTGCTTACGCCTCCCGCGGCTGTCAGCACCGCGTCAAAATTTGCCACATTCGCCGACCCGCCGAACATCAGATGCTCGAAGAGATGGGCCAGCCCCGTAAGTTCCGGACTTTCGTCACGGGCTCCTGTATTATATAAAACGTTTAGCGCAACCATCGCCGTCGAGCTGTCATGGTGGTGGACCAGACGCAACCCGTTGGCTAAAGTCGCGCGATTAACGTTTATTTCCGGATATTCGGGATTCATTTCCCTTCCGGAGCTTCGATTACTTTAGTCGAAAGGATTTTTATGTCGGTTGTAGGACGGTCCATACCGTCAGTTTCGGCCTTTTCGATCTTATCAACCACGTCCATGCCTTTCACGACTTCACCAAATACGGTGTACTGTCCGTCAAGATGGGGAGCACCGCCGACAGTGGTATATGCCTCGACAAGATCTTTGGGCAGACTCGGAGCGGGCCGGTCCTTAAACTTGTCCTCAACTTCTTTCACGAGTTTGTTCTGGAGAGCCATCAGACCTTCGCGATCGTTGGCAGCCTGCATCTGACGGATCTCTGCCATGTGAGCTTCAGCGAGGCGACCGAATTCAGCCTGCATCTCTTCCTGTTGTCCACGACGGGCAAGAGCATCCATCTGGTTGGCGGGAACAACATCACCGGTCACGATATAAAACTGCGAACCCGACGATTCACGGCGGGGATTCACCTGATCACCCTGACGGGCGGCGGCAAGCGCACCACGTTTGTGGAAATGTTTCGGATAGTTGATTTCAGCGGGAATGGTATATCCGGGACCGCCGGCACCGAGATGCTGACCGGGAGCGGCATTCTTGCTGTCGGGATCGCCGGCCTGAATCATGAATTTGTTAATTACGCGGTGAAAGAGAGTATTGTCATAATAACCGTCTTTCACGAGTTTCAGGAAGTTAGCCTGGTGAGCCGGGGTATCACCGAAAAGTTTGATGACGATGTCACCTTCGGTGGTTTTGATTTCTACATACTTGTCTGTGGTCGGTTCCATAGTGGTTTCAGTTATGTCTTTTGTTTTTGTTGTATCGTCAGAATCAGCTTTTGTATCGCTATTGCCGGCCGATGCTCCGCAAGAAGCGAAAGTCATCAGAAAAGCTGCTACGCCAATAAATTTTTTCATCATATCAATATAACGTTTTAAAAGGTATTTGTTCAGAATCAGATCGGACTGTTCGGGTAAACACGTTTGTACATCCGTCTGAAATTGTTATCGTTCAGACTCAGTTCTTCAAAATGCTCGGCACAATCGGCCCCATATAAAGCCGTCAGCAGATCGGGAATGAAGTTTCGTTCGCGGTCGCGGTCAATGGTGAAAGCGACCATCCGTCTGACCGCATCGGCATATTTCTCGTTGTCAAGAGCATTGAGATAGCGGGCTCCACTCGCAAGGTATTGTCCGCTCAAATCGACCCTTGACATGTTCTCTATCAGCTCATCCATTTCCTCAGGCGAAAGTTCGTCGAGATTGTTGGCCAGAAATTCGTATGTCTTCAAACCGTCGGGGTCATTTTGAAGTTCCTTCAGTTCAGATTGAGTCATGGGATTTAGTCTTACAAATTTACTTATTCGTTCATTGTCCTCAACAACTCGTCGTTGTCGATTGTGCGTTCCATCCGGTCCTTGATGAATTCCATCGATTCGATCGAATTGCGGTCGCCGAGGAAACGGCGAAGGATCCACATGCGGTTGAGGGTTTCGGGACGGAGAAGGAGATCATCACGACGCGTGCTCGAAGCCATGATGTCGACCGCCGGGAATATACGTTTGTTCGAGAGTTTGCGGTCAAGCTGGAGTTCCATATTACCCGTTCCTTTGAATTCCTCGAAAATAACTTCATCCATCTTTGACGAAGTCTCGGTCAAAGCCGTTGCAATGATAGTCAGCGAGCCTCCACCTTCGATATTTCGGGCCGCGCCAAAGAATCGTTTGGGTTTCTGGAGCGCATTGGCATCGACACCACCTGAGAGGATTTTACCGGAGGCGGGAGCACAGGTGTTGTAAGCGCGTGCGAGTCGTGTAATCGAGTCGAGCAGAATCACTACATCGTGACCACACTCAACCATTCTTTTTGCCTTCTCGAGAACGATACCCGCAATTTTTACATGTTGCTCGGCGGGTTCATCGAAAGTTGAGGCAATAACTTCGGCGTTAACCGATCGGCGCATGTCCGTAACTTCTTCGGGTCGCTCGTCGATGAGAAGAATCATGATGTAAGTCTCGGGGTGATTCTCAGCAATAGCGTTCGCGACATCCTTGAGAAGAAGAGTCTTACCGGTTTTCGGGGGAGCGACGATAAGACCACGCTGACCTTTACCGATAGGAGCAAACATGTCCACGACCCTTGTGGAAATATTTGTCGTGGTCGGTCCCCCTGTCAGATTAAATTTCTCATCAGGAAAAAGGGGTGTCAGATGTTCGAACGGAACACGGTCGCGGACAAAGCGCGGAGAGCGGCCGTTGACACTCAGAACGCCTGTAAGAGGAAAATATTTTTCATTTTCACGAGGCGGACGGACAGTCGCGGTCACAACGTCACCGGTTTTCAGTCCGTTTTGTTTGATCTGCTGCTGAGTCACGAATACATCATCGGGCGAAGGCAGATAGTTATAGTCGGCCGAACGAAGATAACCGCATCCCTGATTCTCAACTTCGAGTACACCCGTCACCTGAATCAGATCTGCAAAATCGTATCGTGCATCAACGAGCGCATTATTCTTCTGTTGATTTTTCTTGTTTTTTCTGCCTCCCTGACCGGGCTGAACGAGCGGAGCCGCCTGATTGTTCTGAGTCGGATTAATCAGCTGGATATTGAGCGGTTTTGCAGGTTGCTGGGGCTGATTTTGAGGCTGATTAGGCTGTTTTGGCCGACGGTTCTGGTTTTTGTCAACCTGTTTCGGTTCAAGCGGTCGTTCCTGACGTTCGCGTTCTGAACGCGGAATAAACGTCCGACCTCTCGACCCTCCACCAAAGAAATCGCTGAACGAATTGTCTACACCGGGTTCCTGTTCCTTCTCATACATCGGGATTTCGGTTTCCGCAGGAGTTTCCTCCGGCTTTACCTCAACGACCGGAACCACAACATCGGCCACGACAGCGACGTTTTCACTATCAGCGGTAGGAGCGGATGTTGAAGCAACTTCCTCAGTCTTTTCGCTTTTCTTTTTGCGTCCGCGTTTTTTGGGTGCGGGAGTTTCCGCAACGGGCTGAACTGATTCCGCTACTTCAGGAGCGGTAGACTCGGCAGGTTGAACAGGCTGTTCGGCGTTCACCTCAGATTTTTTCTTTCGACCGCGCTTTTTAGGCGCGGGTGCTTCCTGAACAGCCGCTTCGGGGGCCGGAGCCGCATCCTGAGCCTGCGGGGACTGGTCCGCCTCTTTTGGAGCACGGCCACGCCGTTTTTTCATCGGCTTTGCAGCATCAGCGGCAGCCTTGTCAATGGCCTGCTGGTCAAGAATACTGAAAATCAACTCCTGACGATTGTCAGGATTAATATTTTTAATTCCCATGGATTCGGCAACACTTTTGAGTTGCGAATCATCCATCGAGTCTAATTCGGTGATATTATACATATATAATTAAATAGATGAACTGGCGAAAATCAAGATTTTGAGGGCCTTCGTATCATGCGGACAACGAAGATGTGCATCCCGTCAGAATATCCCGATAAAATTTATATTCGGCTATTTTACAAAAGGGAAATTGTGTTTGATAAAGTTGATTACGTACATTACCGCTATTAACGACGTAAAAGTCAATCTGCTTTTAACGGGGAACAACCCAAAGGGCGTCGGGATGGGTAATGTCAAATAAAATATGAGGGATAGAAAAATATCGGAAACGTTCAGGAGTTTACCGAGAAGTTTATGATCATCCGAAGAACGGAGATATCTTATTTCACCACAAAGTTACAATTCTTTTTCTTAAAAACAAAATTTCCCTCGAAAAGGTTGGTCCGCAACCATAATGATTCGTAACTTTGCACTTGTAAAACAATCTCAATCTAACCTAAACAATGAAACCATCAACTCTACTATCTCTTACGCTCGCTCTCACCGCCTGTTCGGCGTGTTATGCGGCCGAGCCATCACTAAAAATCTATAGCGGACTCCCTGACACAATCAAATCCGCGACTACCACTGTTGTTGCAGTCACCGAACCCGGAGCAACGGCAACTGTCAACGGTCAGACAGTACACGTCTACAAAACCGGCTCATTCGGCACAAAGCTCGAACTGACGCCCGGACAGAATACAGTCGAAATCACCGCTACCCGTGGTGATCAGACTAACACCGTCACCAAGTCGGTTTTCTACAAAGCAGCTGATTCTTCCAATAAAAAAGCTAAACCTACTTCTTCTGACGCAACCCACATGTTTGCCACTCCACGCTATGTTACATCAACCGATGGAGCATATCTCCAATATGGCAATGGTGACGACCGTCTCGGCGGATCGAAAATGGGTTTCATCGATGCGGATATTCCCATGACTGTTGTAGGCGAGAAAGGCAGTCTCTACTGCGTCCGTCTTTCCTCTAACCGACTGGCATATATACCCAAGAGCTATACGAAACCGGCCACCTCAGGTTCTGAGGTCGTCAACACCGGTTCCTGGTCGATTGTTAACACCGGAACATCCGACCGCGTGACCGTCGGGTTGCCTGTCCGCCTACCCTATCAGTATTCGACCCGCATTGAACCGTCGGAAATCGTTATCGACATTTTCGGCGCCACAGACAACAGCAACTGGATTACCCAGCGTTCGGCCGAACTCGGCATAATCGATTTCGTTGATTTCGAACAGGTAACAGAAGACACCTACCGCGTTATCCTTCGGCTCAAAAAGAAATATCAGTGGGGTTACTCGGTTCATTACAACGGCAACTCACTCGTAATCGACGTCCGCCATCAGCCCAAGTCGTTGGCGCTCAAAGACCTCGTCATCGGGCTCGATGCCGGTCACGGCGGTCCCTACCCCGGAGCCATCTCACCTTCGGGACTCAAAGAAAAGGATGTTAACCTCGATATCGTCAACCACATCAAGAATATTCTTGAGAAGAAAGGCGCGAAAGTCGTCATGACCCGAACCGAAGACACCGGTCCTTCAATGGGCGAACGCAAACAGATCTGGCGCGACGCGAACGTCAACATCGCTATCTCGGTTCACAATAATTCAGGAGGCGGTGCGCTTGACTCTCCCGGCACGGCAGTTCTCTACAAGCATCTGTCAGACCGTCCGTTCGCTTCATTCCTGATGACCCGAATGCTCGAAACCGGACTACCGATGTTTGGTCTTGTCGGAAACTTCAATTTCTCACTCAATGGGCCGACCGAGTTCCCCAATGCCCTTATTGAAGGAATGTTCATGTCCTCGCTGATCGAGGAAGAGAAGCTTGCTGATCCCGACTTCCGCCGTCTGGTCGCCGAAAAAATCGTAGCCGGCCTCGAGGACTATCTCAAATCAGCCAAATAAACCTTCATACATAGTTTTGATAAGAGCCGTTCCTTTAACGGCTCTTTTTTTGCGCTGTTGAAAAAGATTGTCTCAAAAAAACGCCTAAATATTTGGTCAATGCGTCTACAATATTTAAATTTGCATTATAAATCTCAAATCACGCCTTTCGGGGCGGCCATATCAGAAAAATTAATCCATTTTCAATATTATTTTTAACCAAAAACCTATGAAAAAATCTCTACTTTTCGGCCTTTTGGCCATCTCAGGTCTTTCAATGGGTGCTCAGACTGTCGACAACTTCAACTACGAAGTTAAAGACGGTGTGAAACTTGAAAACCTCTGGCTCTATGCCCGTAATTATGACAACTGGAATGCACAGAACCTTCCCTTCGTAGAAGACTGGGACCGTGTTCGTACAGCCACAATCGCCGGTGACAAAATCTATCTCGGCTACAGCCACAAGATTATGGTAGGCGATGAGCTCAACTCGGGTTCCGCCCACTATTGTGTTCTTGACCTGAAAACCGGTAAATTCGAAAAGACCGTCCAGGTAACCGTTGACGGAAACACCGTTGACGGCCTTCTCGCCGCCAACCAGATCGGTACCGACGACTTCGGTAACCTCTGGTTCTGTGCTTTCGTTGCTGACCTCGTTCACGAAGGTACATGCCGCAACATCAATGTATATGTTGTCGACGACGTAGAAACAGGTAAAGCATCTCTCGCTTTCACCGTCAGCCTTCCCGAAGACGAAACTGAAGCCGGTGCTTCTCGTGTTGACTACTATGACCTCGTCGGTGACGTAACCGGCAAAAAGGCCGGCACAGTATTCATGTGTGCTTCTTGTGAAAACGCTACTGCACCCTATATCTACGGCTGGCAGCGCGACCAGGGTTCTAACAAATGGGAACCTCACATGGCTGACAACGGTTATGTAGCTCAGGAACTCGCCGAAACCTACCCCGCCGGTCAGATCATCCTCAACTATGGCTCGATGCTTAAGATCATCCGTGACGAAGAATATTCGGGCAACATGTTCTATGTTGACGGTTATACAACCTATCCCGCTCTTTACGATGCTTCGGGTACAATGCTCGAATCGTTCAGCAAATGCGCCGATACCGAAGGTCTCCTTCCCGATGACGTAGGTTGTAACGGTGTTGCTGAATTCAGCGTTAAAGGAAACGACTATATCTGCTATCCCATCAACCAGTACAACAAAGGTCTCGGTTGGGAACTTCGCATCGCTAAACTCGGTGACGGCCAGTCTTTCGAAGGTATGACTCCCTGTTGGACATTCCCCGAAAAAGGTCAGGGCACTCTTACCGACTCGGGTATGCGTATCCACAGCCTCTCAACCGTTCCCGTTAAAGATGACGAAGGTCACGAAGGTGTTTATCTGATGCAGTACAAGTGTAACGGTGGTCTCGGCGTATATCTCGTTGCCGACAAAGACTTTAATACAGCCGGCGTTAATGATATCACCGCTGATGTCGACACCAATGCTCCCGTTGAATACTTCAACCTTAACGGTGTTAAAGTAAACGGCGAACTCGCTCCCGGTCTCTACATCAAACGCCAGGGCACTGCCGCTGAAAAAGTTGTTGTGAAATAATCAATACTGATTATAATGTATAAAAGCCGGATGATTCTAAGCATCCGGCTTTTATTATATTTTCCCGTTTTATCAGGTCCGCTGATATTCAGTTGGAGAAATTCCGGTCAGACGTTTGAAATATTTTCCAAAAGAAGACTGAGTGGAAAAATTAAGCGCGTATGCAACCTGCTGGACACTTTTACCCGAAAATCTCAGGAGATTTTTGGCTTCCATGACAACGAATTCACTAATCCAGTCGCTCACACTTCGACCCGTAACTTCTTTGACAATTATCGACAGGTATTTAGACGATATACAAAGTTGAGACGCATAAAATTCCGACGAACGCTCGCGCATATAGTTCAAATGAAGAAGCTTCATGAAGTCTCTGACATAGGTGGTCGGCCGTCTGTACTTGGTTTTTTGGTTCGGAGCTTCTGCCTCTTTCTCGGTTATCCGTGAATAGAAAAACTCAAGAAGTTGATAGACGGTGCCGGTAAAAATTGCTCTGGCAATCTTGACCGAAAATACCGTCGGCTCTTTCTCGGCATTGGAAGCCAGCATTTTCAGATAGGGACTGAACCTGTCAGACTCTTCACGGGTGAGTTCCATGACCGGGGAAGGTCCTTCGGTGATGGAGCGGATATTCACCGAATTGAGATCCATATTAAGATCTTTCATGAAATCCAGGCTCACAAACACCATGTCCCATTCTGTCGCTTTACCCTGTGCTTTGAATTCAGCGACCACTCCACCCGGATTAAGTACAAGTACATTTCCGGTCGAAAGCTTGTACTTTTCGAGATTTACGTCCAGTTCCAGATGGCCGTTCCTGACTTTGACAATCATCATTCCATGAAGCCTGAAAGTCCTTTCAGGTTCGAATACAGATTCGAGGCCACCCTTGATCCGGGCTACTAAATAGTGATTTCCAAGCCTGACGTATCTGATCGCGTGATCACGACTAAATTCAAAGCTATCAATATCAATTATTTCTTCAGTCATAGAATTCAGCGTTTTACCGTTGTCAGCACCTTATCGGCATCGAATTTGCCCCACATTACGGGGTGCTGACGATTTCGCGTAGCGGTCTTGACCTGCCGGCTGACGTAATCAAAAAGTTCCTTGGCGGTCACGTTTCCGTCCCGGTTACCATCGGCGCTGCCGGTCATACCGCTCAACACATAGTTGGTGAAAAGACCGTTCTTCATTCCATAGCCGGCTTCCATAGACGATTCATTTCCGCGAGAAGACAGAAATAGGATAATATCCTGAGATTTGAGTTTGTTGATGTCTTCGGCGGTCGCATTTTTCTTTCCGAGTCTCATCGAGCCCGAATGGCATGTATCCGCGAAAATGAGTTTCGTCTGAGCTTTACTACTCTTGAAAATCCGGGATATTTCCTTGTAAGACAAAAGAGTGTCATAACTTTTAGTATCGGTCAGGGCCATCCCGCCTTTCAATCCGTGACCGGAGAAGAAGAGACACAGCACATCTCCCGGCTTCGCTGAGGCCGCGATCTGTTTCAGCTGATTAATTACCGTCGCTTTAGTCGCGTTCTGTCCGAGAACCAGACGTATGTCCGCGTCTTTATCGCTTGACATCAGACTGGCAAAATCGCGCGCATCGTTTTCGGCAAGCCTCAGGGGGGTAACTCCGCGCTGGGGATAACGGTTTATACCGACAGATACCATAAGTACTCTCGCCTCGGCAATCTGAATGCCAGCAATCCAAAGCACGAGTACCGGAATGAAACATCTAAAGAAGTTAGAGAAAATATTTTTCACGATTTTGATTCAGCAAAACGAGATTTACAAAAAGGACATTGACCTTGATTAACGAGAGCCTGATAGGGCTTGGCCGCGCCGAAAAAGTTCTTGCATTTCGGGCATACATAGTCAATCTGGAACTGCTTGTTCAGTTCGAACTGTTCGTCTATCTGATGAGTACTTATTGACATCAATCTCAGGGACATCACAACGGTCAGGCCCATCACCAGAACCATTACCAATCCCTTGATCAGACTACCGGTCTGGTCGTCGGGAATAAGTATACCGGTCAGCCCGAGAGCCAAGGGCATAATCAGCTGAAGCGGCAACATTCTCATTACGTTCGCCTTGCCTTTCTTTATTGCAAGCGCTTTGAGCGCATCCTGATAGTCATTATAGACTCTTTCAAGAGGTCTGACTGAGATCAGATCCGCTTGTCCGGTGCCTGTCTTATTGTTTCCGGTCTGCTTAATTACAACGGGCGGAGTCTGTTTATCCAATCCGAGAAGTTTTCTGACGGTGGTTTCATAATCACCGAGGATGATAGGTTCGTCGGGGCCGACCACGGTTTCGACAACCGGCAGACCATTGACCATCGTCCCATAGCGCGAACCGACGTCACGGATCCGCCAATGGTCTATCTGACTTAATTCAAAATGTTTTCGGCTCACCGACAGACTTTCTATCTTCTGAGCCTGTTCACCCCACGGTGAACGTCCTACCAATATGGTCTTCATTTGTTTTCTTGATCGTCCTTGTTGAGTGATTTTTTACCCGGCATATAGAGGGAACGAAGATTTTTCAAGGCCTCTTTCGACACCGGCAGCTGGTAAACGGTCGGACCGGTCAGGTCTGTCAGAATGAGCCGCTGTTTCAATACATTGATTTGAAAAATATAAGCCGAGTTGACAATGAAGCGTTTGCCGATTCTTAGAAATACATTCCCCGAGGTCGTCGCAAATTCATTTGCCAACAGATTTTCCAGATTGACAAGACTCGTCAACAAGGTCGTTTTCACTCCGTTCGAGAAAAAAACCGACGTATAGTTACCATCCGCCTCAAAATAGCAGACCCGATCCAGACGAAGCCGTGTCAGTTCATCGCGTGTATTGAATATTAATATCTTATCGGCCATATTACCGGTCTTTCAATGTCAGGAATCCGACATTCGTTTCCATCACAAATTTACGATTTAATTCCTTAAAAACCAAAACATCGGGACAAATTGACCCGATGTTCAGTATCTTTTATCCCGTTCGAGAAGTTAACGGTTTTACTTCCGCTTATTGTTATGTCTCATCAGGTGAATGGCCAGCTTCCGCTCCGCATCTTTCAGTCTGACAAGCTGTTTGAGAGTAAGGACGTCGCTCAACTGATCGAAATACTTCAATTCAACTTCCGACTCTTTCTTTTTCTGCTCGAATATTGCTTTGGCAGCGGCCTCGAGTTCAGTATCACTTGCATCGGTATCGGACAATGCCTTACGTTCAAGCGAACGGGTTTCGCCATTAATCTTGATGAGTTGGTCATCCATCTCGTCATAGATTTTGAAGAACGGCGCTTCCTGCTCCCGGGTAAGACCCAGTTCTTTTTTTAGAAAACGATGTTTATAGTTTCGCAGTTCCACAATCCATTCGTCTTTGTCCGTAGGGTCAGAAGCCGAAAAAACGGATATTGGCAAAGCTGTTGTCATTATAGCCAACAACAACACTGTCACTACTTTGCGAAAATCAATACACTTCATTATTTTCTACTGTTGTTCGTGAAATTTGATATTTGCAGTTAAATCGACTGAATCAAAGCCATTCAATCATTCTCTGTCAGAGGCTCAGCCGGCAGAATCGGGACATATCCGATTTCGACACTGTCGAGGTCATCGGGAATATCAAGAGTGCCGTCTTCATAGAGGTCATAATAAACATCGTTGGGACTGAGCGTAAAAACGTTTTCGTCGACGAATTCATCGTTCTGTACAGCCTTCGAGAGAACCGGATAACTGTCGAGAGAGAGATCCTCGGGATTCGAAGTCATCAGCGAGAACATTTTCAACAGACACCACGCGCCGGCAAACATAGCGGCCATATAGACGTAGGGTCTAACCTTCATCCATCTCGAACCGACGACCTTTGTCGACTTGGCTTCGGGCACATCCAGTTCTTCTCTGAAAGGAAGGCGACCGGCCATTTTAACCGCAAAATCCTCAAAATAGCCCTCGGGGACAGTCATTCCGTCTCCTTTCGGGCGATGCTTCTCGATGTCAAATTTATTTTCAATCATTTTATTGAGGTTACGATTTTTGTTTTGTTACTGTTATTTGACTATTTAAACAGACGATGGTTTAACCTGTCCAGCTCTTTTTAACCGGGACGACGGTTAAAGAATGTTTCCCTATGTCTGATGCTCTTCGATAAATTGTTCTATTTTCTTGACAGCCAGATGATAGGAAGCTTTGAGACCGCCGACGCTCGTTCCGAGTATCGCCGAGATATCCTCGTATTTCATATCGTCGAAATATTTCATGTTGAACACCAGTCTCTGCTTCTCGGGCAAACGTGTAATCGCCTTACGCAACAATTCGTTCACTTCGTCACCGTCGAAATGAGGGTCGGCCTCGATTGTATTGGCCAACACTGACTCCTGGTCGTCAAGCGAGAGATGATTGCGTTTACGTTCACGGGCAAGAAAAGTCAGACTTTCGTTGATGGCAATTTTATAGAGCCATGTCGAAAGTTTGGCGTCACCTCTGAAATGTTCAAGCGAGGACCATGCTTTTATAAATGTATTCTGTAAAAGATCGTTTGCATCCTCGTGATCCTGAACCAGACGGCGGATCTGCCAATACAACGGCTCGGAGTAAATCTTAATCAGCTCATTGAAAGCCGATCGTGACTCACCCGGAGTTCTTAATCTTTTGATAAGCCGGCGGTCTTCACCGGGAAATTCCGTTGACATGGCGATATTTTTTATTTGTGGTACGCAAATTTAGTTATTTTTTTCGGTCCGATGACCTTTTATTCGGGAAGTTTAACTAATTTTGTGAACAAATCGGGTCTCGGGTCAGTTCTTAAAATTAAGAGCGATAGTTTCCGGCCGGTTGCTTCTTACCTAAGATCAGGAAGACTGAAAAACTTTTGCGCTGCACACTAACTTAAGAAAATCTATATTTACCACCTATATACTAACTTTAAAAGGTTCTAATATGCATTTAACACCGAAAGAACTCGACAAACTGAAACTCCTGTGTCTGGGTCTCATTGCCGAGCGCCGACTCAAAAAAGGGCTTAAACTCAATTACCCCGAATCGGTCGCCTACATTACATCATGCGCTCTCGAAGGCGCACGCGAAGGCAAAACTGTTGAAGAAGTCATGCACGATGCCGCCAACGTTCTTACCAAAGAACAGGTTATGGACGGTGTAGCCGACATGATCCATCTCCTGCAGGTTGAAGCCGTTTTCACCGATGGCTCGCGTCTGGTTTCAATCCACGCTCCCATCAAGTAAGTAAACTTCTCTTTCTCTAACTCTATTTAACCTCAGGACAATGAGTACAGACACCACCAACACTCAGGCTTCGGCTTCGACACAACCTGCCGCCGAACCCCAGAGCTATGCCACCCCTCACGGCATTTATCCCGGAACTCCCTACATCGCTCAGCCCAAAGAACCCGGTTTCCAACCGGCTACTCCCGTTCCGGTAGGCGGCGTAATCCTCGAATCGGGATCGCTCGAATACAACGTCGACCGCCGCACTGTCAAACTGACCGTCCGCAACACCGGTGACCGTCCTATCCAGATCGGTTCTCACTTCCACTTCTTCGAAGTGAACCGTTATATGGAATTTGACCGTGAAGCAGCTTTCGGCATGCACCTCAATATACCCGCAACCACCGCTATCCGTTTCGAACCCGGTGAAGAAAAAGTTGTTGAACTTGTGACTTACGCCGGCAAGCAGCGCGTAATCGGCTTCAACGACCTCACTCAGGGTTATGCAGGCCGCGAAGATTCACCTTCATATTATCCGAAGGAAATCCGCGCATTCAAACTCATGAACGAATTCGGATTCAAAAACGTAAGCGAAGCCGAGGCAGAAGCCGAATTCGATTCGACCCCCGCGGCCAAACCCGCTTCGTCGGCTAAATAACCGCGCTTCTCAATCTTCAAGTATAAACTTCACATAGACAACCCACTATGGCAACAATAACAAGACAAGAAAACAATATGCTCTTCGGTCCTACCGTAGGTGATAAGATCCGCCTCGGTAACACCAATCTCTATGTTCAGATTGAGAAGGACTTGCGCGTATACGGTGACGAAGTCGTATATGGCGGTGGCAAAACCATCCGTGACGGTATGGGTACCGCTAACGAAGTAACCAGCGAAGCCGGTTCGCTCGACCTCGTAATCACCAACGTTACCATCCTCGACCCCGTTCTCGGCGTAATCAAAGCCGACGTAGGTGTCAAAGACGGCAAAATCGCCGGCATCGGTAAAGCCGGTAACCCCAACGTAATGCAGGGTGTAACTCCTACCCTTTGCACCGGTCCCTCGACCGACGCTATTTCGGGTGAACACATGATTCTGACTGCCGCCGGTATCGACGGTCACGTTCACTTCATTTCTCCCCAGCAGGCTTACAACTGTCTCTCGAACGGTATCACTACCCTCATCGGCGGTGGCATCGGCCCGACCGACGGTACCAACGGAACCACTATCACCTCGGGTATCTGGAACGTACACAAAATGCTCCAGTCGGCCGAAGGTCTGCCTATCAACATGGGCTTCCTTGCCAAAGGTAACTCATCTTATCGCGGCAGCCTCGACGAACAGATCGTCGCAGGTGCAATGGGATATAAGATTCACGAAGACTGGGGTTCGACACCTGCTGCTATCCGTGCCTGTATGCAGAGCGCAGATGCCCTCGACGTTCAGGTCTGTATCCACACCGACACTCTGAATGAAGGCGGTTATGTCGAAGATACTATCGCAGCTATCGATGGTCGCACAATCCACACCTACCACACCGAGGGTGCCGGTGGCGGTCACGCTCCCGACCTTCTGAAGGTGGCTTCAATGGCAAACGTGCTCC
>CAYVXC010000019.1:0-20760 GCA_964454925.1 uncultured Bacteroides sp. | reverse complement strand
CAGCGCCAGTTGGCTGAGCAGAAACGCAAGGCCGAGGAAGAGAAACAGCGCCAGTTGGCTGAGCAAAAACGCAAGGCCGAGGAAGAGAAACAGCGCCAGTTGGCTGAGCAGAAACGCAAAGCCGAGGAAGAGAAACAGCGCCAGTTGGCTGAGCAAAAACGCAAAGCCGAGGAAGAAAAACAGCGCCAGTTGGCCGAGCAAAAACGCAAAGCCGAAGCGACAGAAGCTGCGAATTCACTTAATAGCTACATTCTTACCCGGTTAGGTAGTTGGAACGACTATTTAGCAGCTAAGAATCCCGATATTCCTACTCAGGAGGAAATGAAAAGACACATTGAATCTGTGTTGGAAAAGTGGCAGGTAAAAGGTGAGTTTGAACCTACTGCCAAATGGAAAGAAAGAGTAAATGAAGATACTCGAAATGCCAAAATCCGTGCTTTAGCGGATAGTATTAACGATAGCAATACAAAGAAAATCGATGCTATCAGGGCTGATTATCAGGAAGCATATCAAGAACTCGCTAATAGCTATTGCACTCAGTTAAGCTCTGGGTTCTCTTCACAGACCCTCGAAATAAAACCTTATGATGCAGATAATGAAACATTCCTCATCACCACAAGTGACTATGGAAATTTTCTATTGCCTGTTCCGCTTGAAGAAGCTCCCGGTTTTAAAAAAGATTGGGATAAATGGAAGTCTACGGCTGTAGCGACATTCGTTCCCAATGGTGATGACGTGGCATTAAAAGCCGTCACAATCGGTAAATATCATTATGACAGTGAAATGAATGCCTCTTACGTTCAGGTAGAGGTGGAATATAACTTTAAGACGGTAGACTTGTCGGGACTTTCAAATCAATCTGAAAATCTCAACGATTTTGCGGTTAACTCTACTCCGAGCGTTGGTGGAGGCCATAACGGAGCGATACAACCTGAAAAGGTTAAGATTTCGGCCGGAAATGCGGCTGATACTGACACAAACGTGCCTTTAGGAAACAAGTCAGCTAAAAACACTTTTGCCGTTATCATAGCAAACGGTGAATACATGCATGCGTCGAAAGTGAATCATGCAGTAAATGACGGAAAGGTAATGGCTGCATATTTGACTCGCACTTTAGGAGTTCCGGAAGAAAATGTCGCACTGTTCCTTAATGCTACCTACGGGCAGATTGCATCGGCTATTTCCATGTTACAGGATATCGGGGATGCTTATAACGGTGACGATTTCAACTTGTTTTTATATTATGTCGGACACGGATTGCCCGATGATGAAGGAAAGAAATCCTATATATTGCCTGTGGACATTGACCCCCGACATGCGGGTATCTGCATGCCACTTGAAAAAATATATACCGATCTCGGAAATCTCGGGGCTAAAAACGTGACTATATTGGTTGACGCTTGTTTTAGCGGCACAAATCATGGAGATGGAATGCTCATTCCCCAATCTATGGGTGTAGCCTTGAAACCGACTAAAGCGACTCCGGTTGGAAATATGGTGGTTATGACCGCATCTGACGGTAATGAAACGGCCTTCCCATACGAAGAAAAGAGCCATGGATTGTTCACCTACTGGCTCCTGAAGAAATTGCAAGAGACAAGTGGTAACGTGACATGGGGCGAATTGAGCGATTATATTATTGAAAATGTAAAGCGTACCTCTGTGACAGTGAATCGGAAGAAACAGTCTCCGACAATTGCGGTTTCTCCCCAATTGAGGGATTCCTGGCGTGGGATGCTGTTTGGCCAATAATAAATCAGTAATAAATAAAGACGAATACTTGTGAAAAAATCACGATTTAGATATCTTTTGTTCATGATGGCGTGGGCGGTCTCTTTTTCCGCCTTTGCCGGCGACGATGACCGGGTTGATCTCCGTCCGGAGATTCACGGTGTCTTTCGCGGACGGTGGGAAACGGCTATCGCCGACGGGTCGGGGCGCTTCCAGGTCAGGAATGCCCGGGTGTCGCTCGCGGGAAAGGTTGCCCCCATTGTCTCATATTTCATCAACACTGACTTGTGCGACCGCGGGAAATTCCTTTTCCTCGATGCCTATGGACGGATTGTCCTCCCCGCGCGTTTCGCCGTCCAGGTCGGCCAATTCAGGATGCCATTCGGAACAGATTCATTCCGCCCGCCGGGGGGCTATTTCTTCAACAACCGCTCGTTCATCGGGAAAAAGGTGAACAATTATCGCGCAGTGGGCTTCAAGATTGACTATGACTTCGGCTCGGTGCCGCTCACCGTTCAGGCCGGTATGTTCAACCCGACGACCATCGACGACCATACCCGTTGGGTCAAGGACTATGCCTACGCCGGCCGTCTCATCTACCGTCCGGGGGACTTTTCGTTCGGAATGGGAGCCGAGTCGATAAAACCCGACTCGGTCCGCATCAATCTGCTTGGCGTGTCGGCCGGCTGGGCCTCGGGGCGGTGGACAACGGAAGCCGAGTACATGTACCGCCATTATACCAACCATACCCACAAGGCCACGAGCGCATGGAACGTTTTCGCTTCCTATTCTATCCCGCTTGAGAAGAGTGTTTTCGATGCTCTGTCGATTCAGGCGCGTTTTGACGGCATGACCGCCCTGGCGTCGGGTACACGCGAGGCGGACGGCAAGCTAAAGACCACCGACCCGGGCCGCAACCGCGTGACCGTCGGCTCGACCCTCGACTATCGCTATAAGGCTGTCCGCGTGGCCGTCAGACTGAATTATGAGAAATATTTTTATAGCAATGGTGTGACTGTGACACCCGAAAACGATGATCGCCTCTCGGCCGAACTGATCATAAAATTCTGAGAATGTCAATATTTGTAGAAAAAGAAGAACTTATCGAGGCGCGGACACAACGTGAGCGGCTGGTCGCCGACACGACTTTGTTCCCGTTTCTGACAAAATATCTCGAACGCGAGTTCGACCGCGATCATGCCCCGGTGGCTCTGACCGAGGAGTTTATTGGTTACTATAACATTGCGCCCGTGATGCTCAGTTCGGTTGATGCCGCTTCGGGCGATGGCCCGTTGGCCGACGCCGAACGTGCTTTCTTAGCCGTCTGTAAGCGAAGCGACCTGATTCCCGTGATTCTCCGTCTTCCTCCTTTTGTAATCGGCACGGGGATACAGGGGCTGCCCCGGACACTCGCACACGGGGTTGCACGCGGGACCATGTTGAGAATCAAAGGTAACGAAGCCGAGGTCTCGGCCGTCCATGCCGTCGATGTGGCCCGGGTTGCCCGGATTCTCGCCGAATCGTCTCCCGTAGAACCTGTGGTCGTTAATGTTCCCGGTGTCACCGTCAGAATCAACGATCTCATCGATGCTCTCGGAGTCAGAATCAAGGATAAAAAAGTCGGTTCGATCAAACCTGTCTGGGCCAAAGCCCTTTATGGCCGGTCGCTCTACACCGATCTTACAACCTCGCGCGTCATCGACGGGGCGGAACTCCGCGCCCTTCTTCCCGAGGGTTTCGAGTTTGACAATCCGGTCGACTATCTCAAAACCCACGTTTACGACCATGAAAGTCTCTGATCTGGCTTCGCTCACGGCCTCGACCGCCAAGAGTCTCGTCAAGGCCGCCGTCCTTTCGCGCCCCGTCACCCTGAAAAATGTCGCTCCCGACCGCCCGATCGTCATTCTCGGAAACGGCCCGTCGCTCAACACCACCATTGACCGGTCGCTCGACTATCTGAAATCGGTCGACACGATGGCCGTCAATTTTGCTTGTCTTGCTCCGGTTTTCTTCGAAATCCGTCCGCGGTTTTATATTCTCGCCGACCCTCTTTTCTTCGGCGATTCTCATCCGCGAATCGGCGACTTCCGCCGGCTCATCGGCCGTGTCGACTGGCCGATGACACTTCTGGTTCCGCGCAGGTTCCGCCATCTCACCGGTCCTATCACCGGCGACAACCGGTTCCTGTCCGTCATGACCTATAACTTCGTCGGGCTCGACGGCTTCGGGGCTTTCGAACGTTTCGCCTACCGCCGGCGTCTCGGGATGCCGCGCCCGCGCAATGTCCTCATTCCCGCCATCATGAACGCCATCGCCCTCGGCTACCGGACAATCTATGTCGCCGGGGCCGACCATTCGTGGATGCAGACCATCAGCATCGACGACGAGAACCATGTCATCTCGGTCCAGCCCCATTTCTATAAAGACGATTCGACCGAGCAGCGGCGTGTCGACACGACCTATCGCGGACTACGGCTCCATCAGGTCGTCGAAAGCTTCGCGATCGCCTTCAAGGCCTATCACGCCGTCAGACGTTATGCCGATGCCCGTGGTGTCACGGTCACCAACGTCACTCCCGGCTCGTTCATCGATGCGTTCGACCGCGGGACTCTTCCCCAACGGTGAACCTTTCGCCCTCTTAAAGGGTTTAAGAATAGAACAATTACATAACTCGACTCATGGACACGAACAGCATGTATGATACCTTGCTGGGGTTGCCGCTTTTTCGTGGGGTCACACGCGAGCGCATCTCTCAGGTGGTTGGAAAGACCAAATTTCACTTCCTCAAGTTTCTTGAGGGCGGGGAATTCATACGCGAAGGTGAACAGTGTACCCACCTGACATTCCTTCTCAGCGGGAGCGCGCGTGTCACCGTCGCGAACCACGCCCGCCGTTTCGCTGTCAGCCAGACTCTTGCGGCGCCCAACGTCATCGCCCCCGACTTCCTTTTTGGACTCGAAACCAACTATCCCTGTTCGGCAGTGGCCCTCGAGCCGACCTCGATACTGAAAATCGACAAACCCGACTGGCTGACGATCCTCAATTCCGACCCGGTCTTCATGCTCAACTATCTCAACTATCTGTCGATGAACGCCCAGAAGACTGTCCACGGTGTGCTGGCCCTTACATCGGGAAGCCTCGAGGAACGAATCGCCTTCTGGATCATCGCGCTCACCCAGCCGACATCGACCGACATCGAGCTGAGATGCCGTCAGCGCGACCTCTGCTCGGTTTTCGGTGTCCAGCGGTCAACCTTCGTCTCTACCCTCGAATCAATGAAAGACCGCGGTCTCGTCGACTTCGATTCGTCTTCGATAACCATTAACGACCGTCGCGCGATGCTTGACCTCCTTGTCAACCATTCAGAATAGAATCTGTCATGTCGGTCGCTCTCTCCATATTCCTCATCCTTTTCTCGGCCACGGTTGCCGCTGTGGTGACTGCCGTGGTGATGCGCCGGAAGTCCTTGTCGCCCTCGGCCGACGAATCCGACAGCCGGTCGACCGACGAAGCTGTGTCCGAGCTGACTTCGCTTGCCGCCGACTACCTTACCGCCATCGATGAATACAACCGCCTGACTGCCCGCAAACTGAAAGTCAAACAAGGTGGCGACCTTCTCCGACTGGCCGAGTCGGGAAGCTACGTGCGCGAACAGACCGCGCGTTTTGAATCAGCCTTCGACAAGACCGTTCTTACCCTTTGGCCCGACTTTGTAGCGCGTGTGAATTCCTTGCTTGCCACCGACCGTCAGTTGGTCCCTGCGGCGGAAGGTCAGCTGAACACCGAATTGAGGCTTCTGGCTTTCATGCGTCTTGGCTTCGACGACAGCAGCCGAATCGCCCGTCTTCTCGGTCTCACCCTCAATACAATCTATACCTACCGCAACAAAGCCAAAAGCCGCGCCATCAACCGCGACACCTTCGAAGCCGACATCCGCACCATCCGGTAGCCTCCCGCTCCTCGACGGAGTGGGACGTAAAAAAACCGGCGTCCCCGCGAGGGAACACCGGCCAGATTTACAGCTCTTTACTGTAGATTATTTGCCGAGAAGACCACCAAGACCATCGGCGGCACTGAGTTCAATACCTTTTGCCACGAAAGCAGCAGCGATTTTGGCCTGATCTTCCTTGGGCTGTTCTTCGATCCATTTTTCGAGATCTTTATCTTCAGTCAGTTTCTGGAGTTCTTCAGTTGTTTCACAGCCTTTGATGTCGCTGATTACTCCGTCAACAGAGTATCCACCACAAGAAGCCATTACGAGAGCGAGAGCAGCGATTGCAAAAAATTTCTTAAACATGATGATAATTGATTGATAAGGTTAAAAATGTGAATAGACCGGCACATTCCGGTTTCACAGACAAATTTATGAATAAATTTTCATTTAACCAACAAAGTGAGATAATTTTTGTCCCACATATCTATCCCGAGGCTCAGATAGGTCGCTGAGCAGTACGAACCGCCAGAGGCGGTGAGGCTTATAGAAAGAGGGTGTTGCAGAACCGCGGGTCTAAGCGAAAAGTAGGGACGCACGAACCGTGCGTCCCTACAGAGAACCCGATTTTCTGGTTTCATTGCCGTTCTGCAACAGCCGACTCTTTCGCGCCGGTTACAAAAAACCGGTGGCTCCGCGGGGGAGTCACCGGCTATGTTTTATAGGGTTTCGGGGTGATTAGAGACCGAGGCCTTTAGCAGCGGCTTTGGCTTTAGCGGCAGCGTCTTCAGCGGCAGCTTTAGTTTTGGCGGCTACGTCTTCAGCGGCAGCCTTAGTTTTGGCTACAGCGTCTTCACCGGCAGCTTTGGCAGCTTCAACGGCGTTTGCACCGGCAGTTTTAGCTTTGTCAAGTACACCTTCGCCGGCAGTCTGAGCGGCTTCGAGGGCGTCGCCGGGAACTTCGGTTACTTCGGTAACTTCTTCAATGACTTCGGTAGCCGAACCGTTGAGAGTGTTGGCTTTAGCTTGGGCTGCTTCCAGAACTTTCATAAGAACGTCCTGGGGAAGAGCTTTGAGAGCGGTTTCGTTTTGTTCGCCGATCTGATCGAGTTCTTCTACGCTGTTGCAAGCATTGATTTTGGCGATGAGAGCGTCAGCTTCGGGATTGCCGGTTACGGCTTCAACAGCTTCCTGATTTGCTACATCGGCTGAATCGTTGCCATTACCTTTGTCACCACCGCAAGATACGAGAGACATAGAAGCTGCGAGAGCTGCAATTACGAAAAATTTTTTCATTTTCTTTTAGATTAAAATGTAATAGAATGTTAATAAACGTTTTGTCTTTGTTTTGATGGATGCTAAATTACATATTAATTTCGTATCGGCCAAAAATTTAGCATTTTTTATACTATCGGTGGGTTAGAACTTCACTTCGAGACCGATGGCGCCGCGGATGCCGTTTGAGCGTACATGAGCAAATAAAGTGCGGTAGGATGAAAAGTGTGAAATATTTTTGCACTTTTATGAATGGAATGTCTATCTTTTTCATTATTCCATTTTAAAGATGTAATTTTGTGGGATAATAAATTTCATAAATAGTTGCTCCAATTGGATATTACCTCCATATATCTGCCATCACTATCACTATGCAGCTTTGTTTTAACATATTACAGCCCAAATCGGTGTCGCGTGTGAGTAAGGCCATCTGTCTGTTGACATTCGCTTCGCTTCTTTGCTTCCCGAACCAACTGTCGGCTCAAAGAACAGCCACAGTCTCGGGCAAGTACACCTATATTCTCAGCGAGAACGACGATGTGACCATCAAGGAAGCCAAATTGAAGGCTATCGAGCAGGCCAAAGCCGAGGCGCTCAAGAAAGAATTCGGTATGTTGGTCGTGTCGGATTTTATAAACACCGACAAGATGGTCAACGATGAATTCACTTCATATTACATATCGAACACATCATCGTCGGTCAAAGGCGAATGGCTCGGTGACGAGCGCGAGCCCGAGGTGACGATCGAGTGTATCAACGGCGATATTTTCTTTACGGCCGAGGTCTGGGGAAAAGCGCGAGAGATTGTCCGTGCGAAGTCCGACATCAAATGGCAGGTCCAGAAAGATGTCAACGCCCAGCGTGTCGACGCAGACCATTTTGACACCGGAGAACGATTTTTTGTCAAATTCAAGTCTCCTACAGACGGTTATGTAGCTGTCTATCTGATTACGGGCGACAACGAGACAGCGTGTCTCCTGCCCTACGGGAACAGTGCCGCCGGACGTTTTCAGGTCAAGGGCGGAAAGGAATATACGTTTTTCGACAAAGCGACCGATCCAAGTGCTCGATTTTATAAACTCAGCACCGACAAACTCCAGGAGTATGATAAAATCGTTGTGATATTCTCTCCCAAACCTTTCACGAAGTGTCTCGACGTCAGTAACGATCCGCGCCGGCCGAATTTGCTCGACTCGAAAGACTTCGCCAAATGGCTCCTGAAAAACCAAAGAGCGGACAGCGACATGGTTGTGGAGCACAAATGGCTGACGATCAAAGGAACAGAATGATATACATAAAACCAATAACAATCACATGAAAAGAAAAATTTTAAGTTCGATGGCGGCCGCACTGGCCCTGACGGCTTTCGCTCAGACGACCGAATACGAAAATTCGGTTATTCTTGACTGGGCGGAGGACACGACCCAGATCACGACAGTCAATGACATCATCAATCTTCAGGAGAGGGTGACAGCGAGAAACTCTTCGGCCGCCCATTTCAGCAAAGTATGGAGCCGAAATACATTCTTCAACATCTCTTACTCGTCAATGAAACTGACACCGAAGGAAGAAATTCCTCTGGGAATCGATTTCAATGGCGGTTATGCTCCTGAATTCAAGTCCGACTGGGGTGCGGCCATCATGTTGGGTCATAACTATGCTCTCCATAAAAAACCGATCGCCAATCTGTTGAAATTCAATATCGACGCCACCTATATCGATTTGAATGTCAACCATTTCAAGGCCGAAGATGCGCCATATCTCTATAACAGTGCGAATAAATGGGGAGGGATAGTCGAAGGCAACTCCGACCCCGACCCGTACCAATATACTCCCTGGTGTCTTGAGAAATATGAAGCGAATTACTCTATGTCGCTTGGCCCGTCAGTGACGATAACACCGTTCACATATATCAATGTGCCCCAGCTTCATTTCTTCAAAATCAACGTCTATTACCACATCGGTTATCAGGTCGCTTTTCTGTGGATGCAGAATAATGAGAAAAAAGATGCCAATACGGGAGATTTCGAGGATTATTCTGCAAAAAACGAGATGGAATATGCCCTCAAACTGGACTGGACCCACGGCCTGACCACAGCCTTCGGCTTCAATGTCTCGTGGAAAACAATCGGTATAGGCTATGAGACCCGAAGCAGCAAATATGAATACAAGGCTATGCAGACCGGACTGTTCAGCAAAGACAAATATAAATTCGACGCTACGTCGAGCCGCATCTACATACAATTCAAATATTAAACACTAACACTTCTCATAAAACAGATAATTATGAAACGTTATATAATAGCACTGACGGTCACGCTTCTCGGAAGTCTCGGACTGTCCGCCCAAACGAGTTATTCAAAGATAGACGACGGATCATGCGGCGACGACTGCAAATGGGCGTTCGACGGCTATACGCTCACAATCTCAAACACTAACAAAAAGGGACTGCCCGTCGCTATGAAGGACTACAACACCAGTTCCATCGTCGCTCCGTGGATCAAAAAGGGACTCGACGTAAGAAAGGTGCAGATCAACGACGGTGTCACCCGAATCGGTTCGTGCGCTTTCGCCAACATGCCCTCTCTTCAGGAAGTCGTTTTCGAAGGTAACGACCTCCAGAGTATCGGTTGGGGTGCGTTTATGAACGATCACCATCTGAGAACCATCTCACTTCCCGTCAGTCTCCAAAATATTGAAACGATTGCGTTCGCCAACTGTGACGCGCTCGCATCGGTGAAACTTCCCGACCGGTGCCGCGTAGGTGACCAGGCATACGTTTCGTGTGACAACCTCAAGAGCATCGAGCTGAGTCCCAACTCGATTCTGGGTCACCACGTTTTCGCCGGCGAGACATACGTCGACGGAAAACTCCGTCACACCCTGTATGCGGGCGAACTCCGCCGTGTACCCGCCTACATCAATGTCGAGAACTGTAACGAATATGGTTTTGCAAAGTCGGCCATCGCCAAAATCGCCGTCAATAAAACCAATGATGTCGACTATGACTATGCAACATCGGAAGTCGATTCAGAGATCCCGGTCTATCCCTATTCGCGCAACGATTCTTACGCTCTGATCATCGGTAACCAGAACTACCGTTTTGTCTCTGATGTGCCCTACGCCATCCACGATGCCCGCGTATTCGCCGACTACTGCAAATATACACTTGGTATCCCGGTAGAAAACATCCACATCACTGAAGATGCTACGAAACAGATGATTCTTGAAGAAGAACTTCAGGATTGGCTTAGCACGATTCAGAATCCCGAAGACAAGAAACTGATCGTCTACTATGCAGGACATGGTGTTCCTGACGTCAAGAATCAGAACAAGGCCTATCTTCTGCCGACCGATGTCCGCGGCACCAACCCCAACCGCGGAATCGCTCTTGATGAGTTCTATCAGAAACTCGGTGACCTCGCTTTCAATCAGACCACGGTGTTCCTCGACGCATGTTTCAGCGGTGTCAACCGTGAGAACGAAGGCGTGACCGAAGGTCTCCGCGGCGTGGAAATCGATGCGGAAAACGCTGAACTCGGAGGCGGCAATCTGGTAGTGTTCTCGGCCGCACAGGGCAACGAGACCGCACAGGGTTATCCCGAAGAAGGTCACGGATTGTTCACCTATTATCTTTTGAAAGAACTTCGCGAAACGGGCGGTAATCTTTCTCTTGGTTCTCTCTCAGACCGAATCACTACGAAAGTTTCACAGAAAGCACCCCAGATGAAGATGAGAAAGAAACAGACTCCGTCAACAAACGCATCAGACCAGATGACCGACTACTGGCGCCATCTCCGCCTGTAATATAGTCTTGTTACATAAAATATTCCCCATGCATCCGAGCGGGTGCATGGGGAATATTTTTGTATCAACCTGAAAGGCGGGATTACTCTGAAGCGTACCGCCGGTGGCCGGTGGATTAGAACTTCACTTCGAGGCCGATGGCGCCGCGGATGCCGTTTGAGCGGAGACCGGGCATCAGCGACCAGTGATGGTTGAGAAGGTTCTCGCCGCGGGCAAAGACGGTGAAAGCGTCGGTAAACGACCATTTTGCGCCTAAACGGAGATTGTTGGCGTCGCCGACCGACACTTCGTTACCGCCCCAGTAGGGAATCGGGTCCGTTCCGTCGATGGTCGAATAGGACGACAGGGCAGGATATAGATCCCAGATCTTGCGGTCGAGGCGGAGGTTCCAACCGGCTTCGATCGAGAGCTGTTTCATCGGGTGGACTTCGAGGTTGAGGTCAATCACCCAACGGGCGTTGTCGAGCCAGCGGTAATATTTCCCGTGGCGGGCGCCTTCGGCCGAGGCTCCGAAGGATACGAGGTCGCGATATTGATAGTTGATGTTGACGCCATAGTTGAAGCCGGTCATCGAGTGGGCGGCCCATGTGTACAGACCATCCATGCGGACCGGGACAACGGCGTTGTCGGCTTTGCTGAGACCGCCGAAGATGACAGCCGAGAAGCCGTTGTAGCTGCCGATGTTCAGACTCAGACGGCTGTCGACCGGCACGTGGCTGCGGCCGTGGTTGAGAATGCCGGCCATCCACGGGAGACGTGAGTAGAGGTCGGCCGCACTATTGAGCTGACCGCCGCCGGTCACGTCGAGGGCAACGCCGACGAACTTCGAGGCGGCCCATGAAAGATTGACCGCCGGAGCGATGTCGACGCCCTTGTCACGGCCGGTGTTGAGGTCGACGCGGACACCGAGACGCGCGCTGACCGAACCTTTGACAAAGCTGTAAGCCGGGGTCAGGGCGATGTCGCCCCACGTGGCGGTCCCGCCGTCGGCGACAGCCGTCACGCCGCTGTAATTTCCCGATGTTCCGGCCGATGTCGGTATCATCCACGGAATCAGGCTGATGCCGTTTGACGGGCGGACGAAACCTGCGTTGAGGTCGAGAGTCCATTTCGAGGATTTTCCGGTATTGTAGACCGCTTTTCCGTCGAAGCCGAAGGAGGTTTCTTTCAGGGCTTCGAGCGAGGTGACGGCGGGTTCCACGAGACTGCTCGAAACAGGGTCGTAGGGGATGGACACGAGGACACGGTCCTTGCCGAAGGCCGCGTAGCCGAACCGGGCACCGATTCCATATTCGATCTTGCCACGGGCGGCGAGGCCTTCCCAACCGACGGCGAGACCGACGTTGTTGAACGTCTGGAGTCCGGCGTCGGTAGTGCCGGGCGACGGCTGATAGGCCGCGCGGGAGAAGGTATAGCCCAGATCGGCGGTCAGACGGCCGTTCCCCATCGCATGGGTGACGTCGGCGCCGAGGGTGAAGGTGTTGAGACTCGTTTTGTCTCCGTCCTTGTCAAAGCCTTTCCACGAAGCACCGTCATACTGGAGCCACGCTCCGGCGTCGGTCCGTCGGTTCTGTACGAACCGATAGCCTGCTGATGCTCCGAGGTTGAAGGCCGGGAAATAGCCGAGGGCGGAATATCCGCGGTAGGGGCTCAGTTCGATTGTGTCGTTCCAAGCGACGGGTTCGAGATGCCCGACGCGACGGGTCAGTTCGGCCGAACCTGAGTACTCGCCGGCCTGGAGACGGCGCGGCTCGACGCGCGGGGTGTAGACTCCCGGCGCAACCCAGGTCGGGCGCACGGCGGGACGTTCGACGGGAACGATTTCGCGCTCGATCACAACTTCTTTTTCAAGATTCTGGCCGGTGGCGCTGCCCGAGGCCAGGAGTGCCGCAACACACGGCATGAGTGCATATTTTGTCAGTCCTTTCATCTGTTTGCTTTCTTTGATGGCTCGGAATTACCTGATGCGTTCTTCTATCATTTCATAAATGTCGGGCTCGTCACCGGGATAGTTGTCTTTCAGTGCCTTGAGATACTCGACAGCCTCGAAATGGCGGTCGGAAGCCTCGAGGGCATCGCTCAGGACGATGAATCCCCGGCCGAGCCAGTAGGTGTGGGGTGTGCCCGAACCGATGAATGATTCGGCGATGGCGAGGGCTTCGGCCGCCTGGCCGGCGGCAAGCCGGTTTTCGGCGCTGTAGACGGCCGCTTTCGCTCCGTAGAGGTCATCGGTCATGGTGCTCAGCGGTTTCCAGACCTCGAAGGCGCGGGATGTGTCGCCCTTGAGACTGTAGGCCAGGCCACGCGAGAATTCAGCCTCGGTCTTGTCTTCGCTGCCGGCCGCCGACGATGACAGCACGGCATCGGCCGCGCTCAGAAGGCGGTCGGCATCGCCCAGGTCGCGCGCGACTCTCATCATACCCATGCGGGCCATGTTTTTAGTGTCGGGCGTCGAGGCTTTCTGGTCGAGCATCTGCCAGGCGGCGAGCGCTTCGGCGGCGTTTCCTTTGTTATAATCGGTCTCGGCCTTGATGACGAGGGCGTCTTCGGTGGCTGAGTTGTCGGGCCAGTCGCTGACGAGACGCGAGGCGTAGACATAGGCCTTGTCGTCGTCGCCGTTTTCTTCGGCGTCATCCATCAGATAGGCCAGTGCGCGGGGTGCATAGATTCCGCGGGGATAGTCTTTGGAGAATTGTTCCATCAGCGCCGGGCCGCGGTCGTTGAGGATCGCACGTTCGGCCGCATCCCACGCAAGACGTTCGGCTTCGCCGGCTTCGAGGGCAGGAACCTGGTCGACCGATTCGAGGAACTGGGTGTAGGCGAAGAGTGTGCCGTTGTCGGCGTGGAGGCGTTTCAGGGCCTCGTTGGCACGCGCGGCTTCCTCGCTCGTCGGAGCTCTGGAGATCAGTTCCTGGTAGGTGACGATAGCTCCGGCGGTGTCACCGTCGCCCGACTGGTCCGAGGCTAGATAGAGCGAGGCGCGACGTCCCTGGGACGTTTCGCCATAGTCGTCGATCAGGCGCCGGTAGGTGCTTTCGGCCAGTTCGGGGCGGTTGAGCAGTCCGGCCGCTTCGGCCATCTCGAGGAGGGCGTCGGGAACGAGCGACGAGGTCGGGTATTCGGCCATCAGTTTCTCGATGGCCGCCAGTTTGTCGGTGTATTTCTGTTCATAACCGAGCATGACGGCTTTCTGGTAGAGGGGGTAGTCGCCGGTGGCGCGGTTGAGGGAATAGGCTTTGTCGTAGGCATCGGCGGCGCCTTTCCACTGACGCTGGTAATAGCGGGCGTCGCCAAGACGCGTCCACGCGTCGGCGACCGTCGGGTCGGTCAGCTGTCCGGGCGAGGCGATGACGCGTTCGAAGTCGGTAGCAGCGTCGGCCCAGTCTTTCATGGCCATCCGCGCGTAGCCGAGGTCGAACTGTGCGACGGCGCGGTTGGGTTCGGTTGCCGGCGCCTGGCGGATGTAGGCCTGCAGGCGTTCGATGGCTTCGGACGGGCGGCCGTCGCGGAGAAGGGCCTCGCCGAGAGCAAGCCCGGTTTCGCGGGCGGTCGCGGCGTCATAGCGTGCCAGTTTCTCGGCTTCGGTCAGGTAGGTGATGGCCTCGGCCGCGCGGTCGGCGTTGAGCAGTCGGGCGCCAAGCGTGTAGGCGACTTTCTGTTTCGCTCCGAGGAGTGAGTCGTTAGGACGGTTGATGCGGTTTATGGAGGCCCATGCCGCTTCATAATTGTCATCGGTCAGATAGCCGGTGACGATGTACTCGCCGGCTGCATCGGCATAACGGCTGTCGGGATAGCGGTTGAGGAAGTCCTCGAACACGGTCACCGACGACGCGAAAGGAACCTTGCCCCCCGCGGCTTTTGCAACCGCGAAGTTATAGTATGCGGTCTCGGTAACCGCCGGGTCGATGTCCATTGTCAGCGCGCGGTTGAAGGCCATGATAGCGGCCGCGCTGTCTCCCTCTTTGAGAAGAGCCTGGCCGATGTAGAGATAGGCGCTCTGGCCCATCGCCGAGTCATCGGCGGTCACCGGGGTGAGCGAACGGACAGCTTCGGCGTAGCGGCCTTCGCCATACTCGGCGAGACCGAGGACGTAGAGCGCCGACAACTCGGGAGTCTCGACAGCGGCCACATATTTTTTCAGATAGGGAATCGCTTCGTCGCCGCGCCCCGTCTGATAGAGCGCTTCGCCGGCGACGCGGTTGGCCTCGGCCACGTATGGACCGTCGGCATCGCGACGCGAGAGCAGGGCACGGGCGGTCGAAAGAGCTTTTTCATACTGACCGTTGTAATACTCGATTTGGGAAACGAAATAGTCGGCCATCATGCCGGGCATAGTGGCTCGGTCGGTGTGGTCGAACGCATCGAGAGCCGCCGGGTAGTCGCCTCCGGTATAGGCTATGTAGCCGGTGTAGAACCAGGCCGCGCTTCCATATCCGCGACTCGATTTGAGGGTGGCGAATCCCTTTACGGCCTCCTCGAAGTTGGCTAACTTCAGATTGGCGTAGGCGCGATGATAGATCAAGTCGTCCTTCATAGCCGGACTAACCGCACGGTCATCGATGGCGGCATAGACCTTCAGGGCTCCGGCCCAGTCGCCGGCGGCAAGCAGAAGATCGCCCTTGAGAGCTTCGACGTCGCCGCGGAATGTCGATGCCTTCCAGCGGTCGAGCCATGCGTCGACAAGGGCCGCGCCGTCGGGACGACCGGTGCGGACAGCCGCGATAGCCGTTAGGCGCTCGATGTCAGACAACTCTTCGTCGCTCAGAAGACGACCGGCGAGGCGCCGCGCCTGTCCGAGCTGATCGAGCGCACCTATATAGTTATTATCCTGAAACATCGCGACCCCGCGGGCATAGTAGCCCTCGGCCGACGGCGAATTGATCTGGGCCGTCGCTGTCAGAGCCGTCAGCGATGCGCCAACCAGAATGAGTGATAAGGGTCTTTTCATTCGAAAAAATATGAGGTTTACAAACTTTGTAAAACGATGACACAAAGATAACTCAAATTTTTTAAACCACCATAACAAAATCACATAGGAAACCTCCGAAGGCTAAAGTTCGGTCTTATTCTGATGTTTCGGCGTTAGCCGAGGGGTAGACACGGGCCATCCATCGGCGTTCGTATTTTTCGAATTCGATGGTCCAGTAGTTGGTCAAGTCGCGTTCGAGAATTCCTCTGTCGGTTTCGGTCATTGTTGGCACAAGGGCCTGAATGTGTTTTTCGATCGTGGACCGAAGCTCGTCCATAATATCGAGGTTCAGCTTCGCTAAGGCTGCATAATCGCCCTGACCGAGTTTTGATCCCCGCGAACGGTCATATCGCCGTAAGACGGCATCGAGAGCTGCACATCCGGTCTTGCTCGCTTCTGCTTTTGCAGCGAGATAGCGTTCGGTTTCGAGACGTGTTTTTTCTGATTGGGCAAACTTGCGGCTTACTGTTTCGAGAGAGTCGGTCAATCCGTTGATTCGCCCGGAGTCGCGCCGGTTTTCGGCTTCGAGAGCCGAAATAGTTGCCTGTGCATCGCGGCTATCGCGCTTGAGCGATTTGATGGTCAGAAATGTAGCCAGACTGACGGCAGCCAAAGCGACACATGCCGCTAAATATGCCGCTAAACGCGGACGCCGGCGCCGACGGTCAAGAAGTTTCAAAAGTTCCCCGGCGTCGGGACGTTTGGCGCGGGGGGCCGTGCACCGTCGCGCCAGACCTCGGTAGCCCGAGCATAATTCCTTCATTATTACCCCGAGGCTATAGACGTCGTCAGACGGTTCGGCCCCGCCCGAGGCTATTTGTTCGGGAGCGATGAATCCGGGAGTTCCCGCGGCCTGTTTCAGCTCGGCGTAGTCGTCGCTGTCAGCGAGTCCGAAGTCAATCAGGACGGCTTCGCCACCGGCGCGGCGCAACATGATGTTGGCCGGTTTCAGGTCACGGTGGACAACACCCCGGCTGTGAATATAGGCTACGGCGGCGGTGATCTCGCGCATGATTCGGACTCGGTCGCGATTAGTCAGATTTCCGTCACGGAGTGCCTCGGCGAGCGACCGCCCCTCGATCCACTCCATTACGATGCACGGACCAAGGGTTCCGATGTCTTCAAAGCCAACGACTCTGGCGACCGATCGGTGATCAAGTCGTGAATGGAGCTCAAATTCCTTGGCCAGACGTCTCATCATAGATGTCGAGCCCCGGAGGTCTTCGGGAATGCCCTTCAGAAGCCAAAGGCGCCCGTATCGGCGACCACGTGCGATTACATTCGTGGCCGTGACGCGGATCACTTCGATGTCGGTCATACCGGCTCCGAGAAATTCCCCGGGATCGAATTCACCTATGTAGCCTGACTGGAGGTCATCCATTTTTCTTATCTTCGCGTATAAAAGTCACACCCGAACGGCGTCCGCAGACGTATACGCCGGGTTTCTGTCCTTCGTGCTTCAGGTCGTCGAGATAGAGTGGTTCGCCATTGACGATCAGTCCGCATCGGAAAGAATCGCCGGGAGCGAGCCTTGTTCCTTCCGACGCCGTTACGTGCCATCGAAGGTCGCCGTCATACTCGATTACACACACCCGGTCGGGGGCCCACATCAGTCTGAGCCGGTCGCCGGGCGTGATGTCGCGGTCGGCGCGGATGGTCGAGGCGCCGAGGTTGCCGCTCTCGATGTCGGAGCGTTCGCCGCTTCCGAAAGTATCGAAGTCGGTCCATCCGCAGTATCGGGCGAGGACGTCGAGAGTGGAGCGGCGTGGGGTTACCGGCTCGTTCAGGTAGCCCCACAGTCGTTTAAGTGTCGTTGCGCTGATGAGAACCCCCGTGCGTTCAAAAATGGACTGAGACAAAGCGTCAAAGCGGATAGGGGTCAGCACCCGGCCACCAAACGCTTCCTCAACCCGATCGCGTAGAACCTTGATTTTATCCCTCATAAAGCAAAACTGTCTTGTAGATTTTTGATAGAAATTTACCTTTTAATTCTCCTGTATCGTTGATATGGATGATTTGGAATGGATGGGTACTCTCTTTCCAACGATTCTTTTAAAATAAGTTTGGGTAAAATATGATTTCTGAGATAGGATTTATCTTTTTCGAGAATCTCTGAGAGTTCTTGAATTGTCCGCCATTCGGAAGCGACTTCAGTTAAAACCGTCTCCATCTCTGTTAGACTTAAACGCTTCTTTTTCAATAGACTCTTTACCCCGGGGTTACGCATAACCTTTTCTCGTAATCCCTCCTTTTGGTCATAGGTGTCAATATTAGGGTTTAAGGTGTCAACATTAGTGCTTGAGGTGTCAACATTAGTGCTTGAGGTGTCAACATTAGTGCCTGAGCTATCAATATTAGTATTGAAGGTGTCAACATTAGGGGTGAGAGTTAGAATATTCCAAATTGGTTTATCAGCCAGTTTATATTTAGTTCCACGACCGTAGCCCTCGGAAATGAGGAACCCCTGACGACATAGATTCTGAAGAAGAGTAGTAATATCAGATTTATGCAGGCGTAAGACATATCTCAGACGTTCGTTTGTTACATGTTTCTCAGTTAACGCTAAAGCCAAAACAGTCTGAGCTTGAGATGACAATGATTGAATATCTATTTCCAGGCGATTGTTGAGCTCGGTTATCACTTCAGGCAGCATGAGAGATTGCATGGACAACATAATTTCAACCTTGTCGGGACGAGTGCGTTCAAAAATGAATGGTGCCTTCCAGTTGTTTTTTCTCCAACCTTCCATAATTTTAGCCCCACCGCTTCCGGCTTTTTCTGCCGGCCCCAACATCATGAACATCTTTTGCAGGGTCGGATTGCGACAGATACTCTCCCCGCCTTCAAAGAATTGTTCTTTGGAGACCAACATTGTGCCGGGGTTTGAAAAAATATAATTGCCATTCTCAAATATGACTGCTAAGGAACCTTCTGCTTTATAGTCTGCATGAACACATAAATTGACAAAAACCTCTCGAATGGCGATATGAGCAGGAGATTGGTCGATTCGCTGATTTTCTTTGATACTGAAAGGTTTGGGTAAGAAACTCTGTAAGCGAGGAAGTGTTCTGAGATAAAATTGGAAAAGATTGGATTCCCATGTTCCGTCGGGATACACGCGGTCAACCCAACGTTGCGTATCATCAATTAACGTTTGGTTGCGATAGTCTGGGAAAAAGTTTGGTAAACATTCGTCATCTGTAATAGCATCCGATTTACCAAACATGAGAATACCGGCAACAGTATAACCTTCCTCTCCCGATACTCTGTCACGGCGATAAGCTCCGAGTTGTTTCAGGAATGAGATATCGTCCAATGTCGACCATACATGATCCGGCTTCGCTATGTTGAAAAGTTGTCGATACTGTTTTAGAGATTCCTTGTCAATATCATCAAAATCATAACCTTTCAGAATGCGCTTATCAGTGGTTCGTGTAAAGTCCGCATCTGCAAACATCCTTTGAACCTCAGTCCGAGTGCATTTAAAATCACCTTCATAGCCTCGCCGATACGTACCGCTATAGGGATCAAGCCCAATGTGGACAGGGCGTTGATCTCGGCTTGCGCGTGGCACCCTGATGATAAGGACATCGGCATCCCCAAAAGGCATCGTTTGGACATCATCATTTTTCAATAAATTAATATTTACTTTATTTCTGTTAGAGAGTCCTGACCATAAGTCCTTTTTTAGGTTGTCAATATCCGATCGGGTTAAATTTGCGGATTGTAAAAGACCGTTTTGTTCCTTTATCCCGATGACAAAGATCCCACCGTTGGTATTCGCAAAAGCGCTATAAGTCTCCCAAAACGATCCGGGGAAACCGCCCTTACCGCTTTTGAATTCCAATTCATCATTTTCAGCAATCTCTTGTATGTTGTCAAGAAGATGCTGAATTTGAGTATCTTGTGGTTCCATGTGCTGTTTTTATTTAAATTTAAAGCCGGTTAGAAAGCGACGCTCAAAATGAGTAGTGGTTATTCGGGAAGATCTTACGGCTTATGTCGGTTTTATTTACTTCGATTGGTAAAATTACTATAAATAGAATTATCAGACAAGTTTACTTAATTTATTTTTTTGGAAATGGACCGGAATGGACCAAGCGCGGGCCGTCAGGATGGACTATCTTTGCAGGCAAAGGGATTGAAATATTGACAGACAATTCATTCTATATTATTTATTAACCTAAAAACAAATCAATTATGTTAAAGAAAAGCTTTTGTATGCTGGTAACAGCGTTTATCGCAGCCCTCTTCACCTCTTGTTCGGGAGATGGCAAAGAATTGACGCCCACTTCAACTCAGTTCAATTCCGGTGACATCGCCAGAATGGTAGAAGTGGTGGATGAGCCTTGCGAGTTTACATACGCTGAAAAAGATGGAGCAATACCAACTCAGATTATGCGTCTGAAAGTAAAGCTCAAAAACATTGATGGGAGTCTTAAAGGAGTAGATCCTCGTGACATTTCATTTACCGGACTTCTCAGTGTAGCAACCGTAAAAGTGAATGATGCAAACGGAATAGAATTAGTTAAACTCGACGTAGCTGAGTCTGATATGCTGAAACTTAAAACGCTTTTGGCAGGCGAGAAAGACGCCACAGATGAAATTATGTTTGAGGGATCTTTCAATAATTCAGAAATGGCTCCTGAATGGTTCAAGAATGCAGCCACTTTCGCTCCGGATCTTACCGCAACAATATCAGTTAACGGCGCCCTTGCATCAAATAAAGCCGCCTCTCAGACCGAAAGCCCGGCTGCCAAACCTGTAGTAGCAGACTCATACGGAGCACCTATGGACGAAGTATCGTCTTATCCCGGCGGACTCGACGAAGTATCGTCGTATCATGAGGCAAGCTCTGATGAGTGGTGATCAGAGGTCTTTGAGCCAAATTCAGATCGGCATTGAGAATCAATAAAACTAACTTTTCTCAATAATCAATTGAAAGGTCGGTGTCAGTTAGATGATGCCGACCTTTTCATTACCAAATTCGATTATTCGATGATGTGGTTTGGGGT
Source organism: uncultured Bacteroides sp. (assembly GCA_964454925.1). Lineage (GTDB taxonomy): Bacteria > Bacteroidota > Bacteroidia > Bacteroidales > Muribaculaceae > CAG-873. Next base: position 32 of record CAYVXC010000019.1, on the reverse strand, counting down.
GTTTTTCGGGGGAGGGGGTGGAAAAGGGCAGG
>CAYVXC010000018.1:16830-21029 GCA_964454925.1 uncultured Bacteroides sp. | reverse complement strand
GGGCGGTTTTGGCGGTTAATTGAGAAAAAATTCCTATCTTTGTGTGCTTAATCCGTCGCGAAACGGCCCATAGGGATCGCTTCGAGTCGTTAAATTGTTTATTTTCAGTCAAATATTAAACCAAACATAAAATCAATCAATGGCAGTTTTAGAAAAAATCCGAAAGAAATCGGTGCTCCTGTTCATTATCATTATCGGCGCACTTCTCGCTTTCATTCTCGGCGACTTCCTTAACTCGGGTCGCTCGTTTTTCGGCCCCGGCGACACGGTGGCTAAAGTCAATGGCGTAAAAGTCGACTACCAGTCGTTCCAGAACAAATCGAAGGAACTTTCAGAACAGATCAAAGCCAGCGAAGCCTCGCGGCCCGATGATCAGAAAGGTATGTATGACGACGACCAGATCAGCACAATGGCTATGCAGCAGGTTCTTCTCGAACAGCTTCTCCAGTCAGAGTTTGACAAAATGGGTATCAAGGTTTCTTCAGACCTTCTTAGCCAGGTCATGCTTGATCCCGACTTCGCCGGTCTCGTATTCCAGTCGATGGGCATGGACCAGCAGACAATGATGTATCTCGGTCAGCTCGGTATCACCGACCAGCGCAGCTTCATCGAATCGTTCGACGCCAAAACCCGCAGCCGTTATCCGAACGTGACTCCCGAAATGGCCGAACAGTTCCACCAGATGTGGCTCGCCGCTGAAAAGAATGTCGAAGACCAGTTGAAGAGTTCGACCTATATGAGCATCGTCGGCGGTCTCTTCCAGCCCAATAATGCCGACGCTCTCGCATACTATGCCGACGCCAACGACCGTGCAACCGTCCGCTCAGTGTCTGTACCGACCTCTTCGATCGCCGACAACGAAGTTGAACTGACTGACGCAGACTTCGAGGAATACTATAACAACCACGAAGGAATGTTCAAAATCATCGACGAAACCCGCTCGGTTGCCTACATCAAACAGAACATCACTCCCTCGGCCGAAGACCGCGCATCAGCCGCCGCCAAAGTCCGCGACCTGAAAGCGGCCCTGACCACCCAGCCCGGCATGACCGGCGCTCAGAAATACAGCTCGCAGGGCTTCGTTTCCAACACAGCCAAATATACCGACAAGACCCTCCGCTCGAATATCGGTCTCGCACAGATTCCCGACTCGCTGATGGTCGAAGGCTATGTTACTGAACTCGGCGTTGCTAAACCCGACATCTTCTCGCTCGCAAAAATCCTGAGCATTTCGGAAGGTATTGACCGAGTACGCTTCATCGGCGTTCCCGGCCAGCTCATCGCCGAGATCGACTCGCTCGTTCCCGACAAATCAATCACGGCTATCGACTCGATCATGACCATCAAGGCCCGCGGCAACGCCACTCAGGAAATGTCGCTGGTCGACGTTCCCGTCGGTTTCCCCGAAAGCTATCTCGAAGCTCTCACCAACGGTCCGATCAACACCTATTTCACCGTCAATGACAGCATCAATGGTGACATTGCTTTCATCATCAAGGACCGCGACGCAATGACTCCCGTCTATGAAATCGGTATCGTCAACTATGAACTCGTTCCTTCATCGAAAACCGCTCAGTCGCTCGCCCAGAAGCTGAATGCTTTCGTCGCCAACAACGCCAAAGCCGACGACTTCGTTGCCAACGCTGAAAAAGAAGGTTACACAGTTGAATACTCGACTATCGACCAGAACGCATTCACCATCGGCCGCGGTGAGACACCCCGCACCAAACCCCTCGTTAAATGGGCCATGGAAGCAGACAAAGGTGAAGTTTCGCCTGTCATCACAGTCAGTGCCGTCGGAGCTCTCCAGCCCACCGACTACCTGATTGCCACCGCTGTTACCGACGTCTTCGACGATAAACTCCCCGTGAACGCCACCGTCGTTAAGAAAGCTATCGAACCGGCTGTCCGCCAGGCCAAGAAAAACAAGATGCTCGTTGAGCGTTATGCCGGCAAAGCCAAAGACATCAAGGGTTATGCCACCGCCATGGGCCTGACTGAAAACGACATTTTCAACGGTGACCTCGTTTACAGCGCAATGATGCTCGGAGGCGAAGCCCAGGGTGCAGTCGCAGGCGCCAAAGAAGGCACACTCGTTGGTCCGGTTGCCGGTACCGGTGCAGTCTATGTCATCCAGGTTGACGCCAACAAAAAAGCTGACGCCGCCAAAGCTGACCTGAAGAGCCTTAGAAATGAGCTCCGCACCGCTCCCCGTCCCAACTTCATCCCCGCCATCAATCAGAACAACCTTCTGAACGCCCTCATCGGTAACAAATCAGTCAAAAACAATCTTCTGATCTTTACCGAAGACATCAACAAGAAATAAATTAGTTCCCTCTCATAAAATTAATCAGAAAGCCCGGCTGAACGAGATGTTCAGCCGGGCCTTCTTTGTAGTCGAAGTTATCTAAGTTATATAAATTATATAACCTGGAGAGGAAACTGGTTAGGCGAGCATACCGCCGGCGACTTCGTTGGCGACGCCGCGTCCTTTGGTTTCGGTGACGATGGCAAGCGCGAAGTCGAGGGCCGACGAGGGGCCGTTGGAGGTGACGATGTTGCCGTCGACGACCGCGCGACCGGGAGTGACTTCAGCATCGGCGTCTTTCAGCGCGCCTTCAAAGCCGGGATAGCAGATGGACTTGCGGTGTTTCAATACGCCAAGCGGCGCGAGAACAACAGCCGGAGAAGCGCAGATAGCAGCAATCTTACGGCCATTTTCAGCGTGAACCTTGATAAGCTCGGTCAGCGGACGGAAGGCAGCAAGGTTTGATGCACCGGGCATCCCCCCGGGAAGAATCAGCCATTCGCAATCAGCGAAATCGGCCTGCTTGAAGGTGAGATCGGCGTTAACTTCGACGCCGTGGGCACCGGTGACGCGGTGGGTGTCATTGATTGAAACGGTTTTTACATCGATACCTGCGCGACGTAGGACGTCGACGGGAGTAATGGCTTCTATTTCTTCGAAACCATCGGCGAGAAATACAAAAGATGTCATATCAGTATAGCATTTAGGGTTGGTAAAATTCCTGAGGACGGGGTTCTTCTCGTCCTTCCATTGTATAAACGTATTTTCCGCAAAGATGGCGAAAAAGTTTGGAAATATTGACTAATTTTGTCAAAAAAAAGACGAAGGAATGAACCTAAAAAAAATATTCGGACTGCTCACAGTTTCCGCCATAGGTCTGTCAGTGGCTTTCATGACCGCATGTGACCGCCGCGAGGTCAAATCGGTAAACGGAATCATCTGGGGGACGACCTATCACATCACCACCATCGGGGACGGGGCGGAAGATCCCGGCACGATTGCAACCACGACACTCGACACATTGAACGGTTCACTAAACATGTTTGAGAAGACTTCGGAACTCGGCCGTTTTAACTCCGAAGGCTCGGTGACAGTCTCGGCGGACTTTCTGACCGTACTCAGGGAATCTGAAACCATCAGCCGGCTCACCGGGGGAGCATTCGATCCAACGGTCGGACCTCTCATCGAATACTGGGGATTCGGAACAGCGAAAGATTTTCCGGACACGGTCGATCAGGCGCGTGTAGCGCAAATCAGACGCGCTGTCGGGCTGGACAAAATCAGTGTCGGCGACAACAACCGGGTTACGCGCCTTTGTGACAGCACGCGTCTCGACTTCGGGGCGATAGCAAAAGGCTATGCGGTCGACCGGGTGACCGAGGCTCTACTCCGGGCCGGATATTCGGAAGCGATGGTCGAGATTGGCGGTGAGGTCCGCGTAACCGGGAATAATCCCGCCGGCGAGCCGTGGCGGATTCAGATTGACGCGCCGGTCCGTGACACGTCGGGTTCACATGTCCGTCTCGGCATCCTTTCCCTAACGGACGGGGCGGTGGCGACATCGGGCAATTACCGCAATTTCCGCGAGTTGTCCGACGGCCGGATCGTCGGCCACACCGTCAGCCCGCTGACGGGTTCGCCAATCGAAACCGACATACTTTCGGCCACAATCATCGCGTCGTCGTGTATGCGCGCCGACGCCATCGCGACAGCGGCCATGGTCATGGGATCCGAGGCCACGTCGGCCCTACTCGAAACGCTGACAAAGAGTGATGACAGCGGTGTTTATGGGGCAATATTAGTAACAACCGATGGGATCAAAACAATCGGTCTCCCGTCGGCTCACGCGACATTCCAAGTTACAGCAAGAGATTAACAACGGACGCACGAG